>JAJYOQ010000277.1 GCA_021796135.1 Bacteroidota bacterium | reverse complement strand
CCCATTCCCAGGTCAATTTCAAGAAAATATAAACGTGATTTTGATGTCGATATTGATCCAGAAACTGAGGCTGTAGCAACTATTGGCAGCAAAGAAGGGCTCGCCCATCTTTGCCTAGCAACATTAGATTCAGGCGATGTTGTTCTTGTTCCTAATCCAACCTATCCTATTCACATTTACGGAGTTATTGCAGCTGGCGCAAATGTTATCTCTATACCGCTAAGTAAAGAAAATAATTTTATTCCTGATATATCATTAATAACACGAGATATGTGGCCGCAGCCCAAAATGCTAATTCTCAATTTCCCTGCAAATCCAACAACGGCAGTTGTTGACCTTGATTACTTAAAAGAAATTGTAGCTTTTGCAAAAAAATCCAATATGATTATTGTTCATGACATGGCATATAGCGATATAGTTTTTGACGGAACTAAAGTTCCAAGCATACTTCAGGTTCCCGGTGCTAAGGAGGTCGCTGTAGAATTTTTTACGATGTCAAAAAGCTATAATATGGCTGGATGGAGAGTTGGTTTTTGCGTCGGGAATGCTTCGATTTGCAAAGCATTAGCAAAGTTAAAAAGTTTTTATGATTACGGAATTTTCACACCAATTCAAGTAGCAGCTATTTCAGCTTTAGATTCTCCAAATTCGGTGACAAAAGAGATAGCGGAAGTTTATACCAAAAGGAGGGATGTATTAGTTGACGGTTTAAATAGCATCGGATGGAATGTAACAAAACCCAAGGCTAGTATGTTTGTTTGGGCAGAGATACCGAAAAAATTCAGTGAGATGGGTTCCTTGAAATTTGCTAAAATGTTATTGGATGAAGCAGAAGTTGTCACATCTCCGGGAGTGGCCTTCGGTGAATATGGAGAAGGCTATTTAAGAATTTCTATGGTAGAAAATGATCAGAGGATTAAACAAGCAGTTAGAAACATAAAGAAAATTATGAGCAGATAAGTTTTTTATCATCTTAGATTTTGAATCTTAAATCATAAAGATTGAAATAGAAAAGGAATAAAATGAATCATTTAAAAAAAACAATTAGTCTAATTACAATATATTCAATAGTGTTATTTGGACAATCAAAGCTGTTAACTTTGAGAGATGTGACAACAGATGCTTATAAGTATTATCCTAAGACCTTACGCCAGTTAGACTTTCGTCCTAATTCAGATGAAGTAACATTTATTAGTAAAAATGATGATTCTGAAAACCTAATTAGTAAAGACTTCAAAACAAATTCTGAGAAACAGATAATATCACTTAATGATTTCAATAATAAAATTATAGGAATTAATTCTTCTTCATTTAGATCTTTCCCAAAAATTGATTGGGAATCAGTAGATTCATTTCGATTTTGGGACGGTGATTCATTGTTCTTATATAATGTAAAAGATAAATCAATATCTTATTTAAATAGCGTAAGAGATAGTGCTGGAAATATTGATATTGGTGATAATAAACATATAGCTTACACAATTGGCAATAATTTGTTTATTGCTCTCAATAATAAACAAATTCAAATAACAGACGATCTAAACCAAGGGATCTTAAACGGACAATATGTTTCAAGAAATGAATTTGGAATTTTTAAGGGAACATTCTGGTCACCGAAAAACAACTATATTGCCTTTTACAGGAAAGACCAATCAAAAGTATCTGATTATCCAATAGTAGACATATCTTATAGACCTGCGAAAGTGGAAAATATTAAATACCCAATGGCAGGAATGACAAGTGAAAAAGTTACTCTAGGTGTCTATAATATAAAAACGGGCAAGACAATCTTCCTTAAAACCGGTAACAATACTGATCATTACCTAACAGGTATAACATGGGATCCGTCAGAAAAATACATCTATATCGGGATATTAAATAGAGATCAAAATCATCTAGAAGAAATTAAATACACTGTTTCAACAGGTGATTCAGTTTCGACCTTATTTGAAGAGAGAAATGAGAAATATGTTCAGCCATTAAATGGATTATTTTTCGTTAAGAATCACCCTGATGAATTCCTTTGGCTATCCCGTAGAGATGGCTGGAACCATTTTTATCTATACAACACTCAAGGAAAACTTATTAGTGAACTAAATAAAGGAAACTGGGAAGTAACGGACTACATAGGGTTTGATAAAGAAGGTGACAATCTTTTTTATACTTCGACAGAGGAAAGCCCATTAGAAAGAAATTTATATTCCGTCAATTTAGATTCAGGAAAGAAATTACGATTGACAAATGAATCTGGAGTTCACGCAATTACAATTAATGATGAAGGTGATTTTTTTATTGACCGTTACAGCAGCTTAACTATTCCTAATAAATTACAGGTTTTAAATAATAAAGGGAAAATCCTAACTTCCCTATTAACTTCTCCGGACCCGCTGAAAGAATATGCCATAGGAAAAACTAATATCTTTAAATTAAAAAGTAAAGACGGTTTTGATTTATATTGTCGTATGATACTTCCTGCACAATTTGATTCAACCAAAAAATATCCTACTTTAGTTTATGTATATGGCGGTCCGGGAATACAGTTAATTACCGATAGCTGGCTAGGCGGCGCAGGTTTATGGCTTAATTATATGTCTGAACATGGTTATATAGTATTCACACTTGATAATAGAGGTTCAGCAAACCGAGGATTAGCATTTGAGCAGGTAACATTTAGAAATCTTGGTACAAATGAAATTCAAGACCAACAGCTTGGAGTAAATTTCTTAAAGTCACTTAATTATGTAGATACGACAAAATTAGGAGTATTTGGCTGGAGTTTTGGAGGTTTCATGACCACTTCCCTCATGACTCGTACTCCGGGTTTGTTCAAAGTAGCCGTAGCAGGCGGTTCAGTAATAAACTGGGAATATTATGAAGTTATGTACACAGAACGATATATGGACACTCCCGTTCAGAATCCTGAAGGTTACAAAAAATCAAACTTATTGAACTATGCAAAGAACTTAAAAGGAAAATTATTAATGATACATGGGACCTCGGACCCTATAGTCGTGTGGCAGCATGATCTAATGTTTATAAAAAAATGTGCCGACTTAGGAATTCCTGTTGATTATTTTGTATATCCCGGACAAGAACATGGTGTTAGAGGAATAGATACTTATCATTTGTATGATAAAATAACTACATATTTTAAAGATTTTTTAATTGATAGTAAATAAAAATTATTAATTATCAAACAATTGAAAGATTTTTACTTTTTTTATTAAAGCGTTGGCTCAGTAATAAAGCAGCTGTAATAAGTCCTAAGAGCAAACCTATCCATACGCCAACGACTTTCAAGTGGAGTGTAAATCCGAGATAATATCCAATTGGTAAAGCTATAACCCAATATGCCAAAAATGTTATAATCGTAGGTACTTTGACATCAGTCAATCCCCTTAATACTCCAATACTGACAGCCTGAGTACCATCTGATATTTGGAAAATACCCGCAATAATTAGCAAATTTGAAGCTATGGATATTACTTCAGGGTCATTGATATAAATCATTGGAAGAATATTTTTTAGAAAGATAAAAGCAATACCAAAGCATCCCATTAATCCTGCTCCCAAACCGATAGCACTAAAACCTGCTCTTCTTACTTCCCTTATATCTTGTTTACCCAAAGCATTCCCGACTCTTATAGCCCCTGCGCTTGAAATACCTAAGATTATCATATAAGAAATTGTGGCAAGATTGATAGCAATTTGGTGAGCCGCCAATTGTTTAGTGCCCAACCAGCCGACCATGACGATAGCAAAGGTAAAAGCTCCAACTTCAAACACATATTGAAATGCGCTTGGTAGACCAATATTTAATATTTTTTTGATAATCTTTAAATCAATTTTCCTAAATTTAAGAGAAACATTATAATTGCGAAACTTTTTAGATTTGATAACAAATAGAAAAATTACAATTCCCATGAAAAGTCTTGATGAAAAAGTAGCCCATCCTGATCCATTCAACCCCAATTTTGGAAAGCCAAACTTTCCGTAGATTAATGTCCAGTTCATAAACCAATTAATCACATTAGCTATAATCGTTATAAACATGGCTGGGCGAGTGAAAGATAATCCTTCGATAAATTGTTTATATGTTTGAAAAAGCATTACAGGCAGAATTGAAAAACCTAGTATTCTTGTATAAGAAATAGCTAAATCCGCAACGCCTGCTGGTTCATCAAGATATCTGATAAAAACAGATAGGTAAAAGGTTAACACGAATAAGATAAGGCTGAGAATGAAGTTAATAAATAAAGATTGCTTGAATATTGATTCACATTCAGAAGATTTATTAGACCCTATAGCAATTGCGACAAGCGGACTAACTGCATAAGAAACACCAATACCTATAATTAAGATAAGAATAAATAGACCATTAGCAAGAGACGCTGCAGCCAAAGAGGAAGCACCCAGTCCTCCAACCATTATACTGTCCACAACACCCATCAGAATAAATCCGAATTGCCCTATGCTAACCGGATAAGCTAGTTTTATAGTACTTATAATATGTTCTTTAACACTTTGCAATTGCAACAAATATTTATTTATATATGAAACTTATATAAAATAAAATCATTTTGATAAATCACTTGATAATAAGTTAATAAAACAACTTTTGAAAACTCATGATAATCTAAAAGTCCGAATAATAAAACTAATTGGATTAAATATAAAGGAATAATAACGAGAGGATAATTAAATATTAGGATTGAAACAGATAAATTTGGTTCTACAAACTTGCAAAAGCAAATATAGATTTCACATTTTGTTATTAGGAACAACAGTAGATGTAACAGAACCGCTAGCAGCTGTAAAGTTATAATTGGATGATGCGCTTATACTATCAATTTGCTTAATAGTAAACCGTCGTGCTTGAAGAGAATTATAATATGCTATATCGTTACTAGTAAGGGTATTATCTTTATGGAAAATACCGACTAAAAAAAGTCCACCGAATAAAAAAAGCAAACTAAAAAAAATAGAAACTCTAATTAAAATTCGCATTAAATATTCTCCTTTCGATTATTCCTAACCAGCGAAAAATAAAAATATATTTAAGCTAATACAAAATTCAAGAAATACTGCGTAAATAGCAAGGCAATAACGAGATACAGTATATCAGCGGAAAGAGAGAGATTCGAACTCTCGGTACCCGTGAAGGCACACACGCTTTCCAGGCGTGCCAGTTAAACCACTCCTGCATCTTTCCGAAGTTTATTTATTACATCCAGCAAGGAAATAATTGGTTTTTAGCTGAATAACACCCATTTCTTTTCATAAAATGAAAACAAATATAAATATTAAGTTATTCTTAACCAAAGGTTGAGAGTTTAGATATTGCAGGAGAAAAATTATAATTCAGTAATTTTTCTTAATAATGAATTTTAATAATTTACAAGTAAATATTCATTTAGTCTTAGATTATTATTAATTTGAGTAGTGAGATGTTAAATTATTTTAATTCGGAGAGATGCCAGAGTGGTTGAATGGGACGGTCTCGAAAACCGTTAAGGATGTAAGTCCTTCCAGGGTTCGAATCCCTGTCTCTCCGCAATGAAGCCCTTTAATCAATTGATTGAGGGGCTTTTTCTTTTATGACCGGGAAACAAGAATATATCACTACTGTCCAGTTATAAGTTGAATAAATTCAATTGGTTACCAGGGTCACTGCCTTTGAATCCGTATTCAACATCGTTTGTAAGCCCTAAAATTGAGCTTTTTTCAAAAATCGAGATACTTAAAATCTGTAGAAAAGT
>JAJYOQ010000276.1 GCA_021796135.1 Bacteroidota bacterium | reverse complement strand
TTTTCGGTTTGTTGGGCTATAAACTATCAACGAAATATTCTTTAAAACTAGGTTACACAAAAAGCCTATGGATTGTTGTCTTTATTCTATTATCATTTTTATTTTATGGTATTGGTAAGGACATTCGATTATTTTCATTTTTTAACTTCAGCATAATGTTAAATCGAGTCTTAGGAAGTCTTATTCTTGGTTTTACGGTTGGATTATTTTTATTTCGAAAAAAATAAAATCCATTTAATTCCAAACTGTGTTGGAAGGAAATTTAAAAATAATGATGGAAATCGGATACTATATTATTATCGGAATCATTTTGTTAGCAATTCTAAACATTATTCTTGATATAATAAATCCAATTATAGCCAAAGAGAGGCGAAATAGAGTTACTAATGAATCAGACTTATGGATATGGGGCATATTTTATTATAATCCGGATGACCCAAGAATTATAGTACCCAAAAAAATCAAAGGGCTAGGTTGGACATTCAATTTTGCAAAACCGATTTCAATAATTATTGTTTGTGTAATTCTTGTTTTTATTATACTGAGTATGATCTATACATATTCAAAATAGTTTTAATTTATAACATTCAGTTAACGGGAAATACGGGAAGTTATGAATAAATATTTAATTGGTGCAGTTGTAATTTTGTTATTATTCGTTCCGGCAACAAAAGCTCAGGAATCATCTTCAGTTAATGAATACATTGATAACGGGCTCACATTCAACGCTGGCTATGATATTATAGCTGTTAAAGATGAATTTATATCGCAGGAAAAATATACGGGGACTTCACCATCATTTTTATTGGACTGGACAGGGATGTATGATAGTTCTGGGTTCCATTTATCGTTTGGTATCATTAGCTCGGCAAAAGTTAATAATTATAATGTATCTGCAGAAGTTACCGAGGCTGCGTTAAATCTTGCCTATGTTTACCCAATCGGGAATATAAAATTATTTAATAGAGAAATAAAGCTATTCTTAGGTCCTTCACCAGAGTTGTTTTTTCATTTTAGGACAGAGGATATTGCCAAAGGTGCAGTTTTTGACGCATATTCAGCCGCATTCCTTTTTTCAGCCGGTGCAAGATTAGACATGATAATGCCGGTTAATAAGGCTTGGCAGCTTGAAGGAGATATTTATTCAAGCCTTTTATCTCTGGGCGGAAAGTTTATAAATCCGTTGGATCATAATACTTCGATGATGAAGATCCTTACGATGTTTACGGGAATGAGTTCTTATATTGAAGCAGCCGCAAGATATAACCTAATGAAGAATATTTCTTTGAGAGCCGGGTATAAATTCAGCTTTGTTAGAATAAGCGCATGGGATTATTTTATTTCTGCAAAGGATGATTTCAACTTTTCATTAACTTATTCGTTATAGATATGAAACGTTATAATTTCATCTTGATTGCATTTTTGCTTTTCCTTTCGGGATGCAGCGATTTACTTGTAAATGGTCCGGAATCAAATTTAAACATGGATGACTTCAACTCAGCCTGGCAGATTGCAAATAAATATTATCCCTTTTTTAAGTTCAAGAAGATTAACTGGGACAGTCTTTATACAAAATTTAAACCGCAAGCTGAGGCAGCTAGGGGTGATGAAATCTACAATGTATTATACCAAATGTTCCGCGAACTTAAAGACGGTCATATTGAAATTCTAACCGAGGGAGGTTTTCCGGTTATGACTTATGATTGGCCAAGAGATATTGATAGAAAAGCTTTCAACTCGATTGTTGTGAGCAGTTATTTTAACAGTCCCCTTAAACTTGCCGGTGAAGATAAATATGATTATGGAATAACAGCTAATAATATCGGGTACGTTTGTATATCCACTTTTTCCGACGATGATAATATTTGGTACAAAGATTTTGATAAGATTATGGAATATTTTCGGGATACGAAAGGAATAATTGTTGATGTTAGAAATAATGGTGGAGGCAATTCAAATTCTGCTGACTATATTATTGCACGTTTAATAGAGGAACCAATAAAAGATATCTGGTATACATATTCAGTGGTTAATAGTTCAATTATAAACCCGGTTGAACCATCCGGATTTCTTAAATCAGTAGTTGTGCTTATCAATGGGGCCAGCTTTAGCGCTGCAGAATCCTTCCCGGAGCTATTAAGACAGTCGCCGAACGTAACTCTAATAGGAGATACAACCGGTGGAGGCGGTGGGATTAATGATTATTATTCACTACCTAGCGGGAAGAGATTGAAAATTGCATTTGGTTATAATATAAGATTAGACAGTACAATGATAGAGTGGAACGGAGTACTACCCGATATTTTAGTTACACAGACAGCGGCAGATATTGCAAACGGACACGATAAACAATTGGAGTATGCAATCAATTTTTTAAATAGGTAATGTACCAGCTAACCTCTCAGTACCGACCGCCTCTTTGATGCGGTCGTAATGAGTTTTACAAAGTTGGTAAACAAAACAGGTTTTTTGTTCAAGATTCTTATGCTAAACAAGTTTTTAATAATTTTTGGCGTAGTAGTTCTCATCAAGCCTTTTGTTCGTGGCGGTGGGTTAGCGTCCGCGCAGTTACGCATTTTGTCAAAGCATTCTTTGATATGTTGAAAAATGATGGTTAGAAAATATTATTCAGATTTTTTCAACCCATTTAAAATTATTAGATTCATTTTGTTATCATTTCCAATCATGCAATCGATTGATGCTTTTATAAATTTATTATCTCCATCTTCTGTTTCGAGTGCGCCATGATAATCAATGTATTCATATCCATTATATGTGGCAACTATATCAAAAAACAATCGTGTTGTTCTCCCATTCAGTTCAAAAAAAGGGTGGAGTGCAATTATTTCACACATGTAATAGGCAATTTTATTAGCAAATTCTTCTTTTGGCTTTGTTGAATAATCCTTCAAATAATTTTCGTAGGCAAACTTTTTGAAAATTTCTCTTGATGTTTGCTCTAGAAATCTTACTTGACAAAAAGTAGTGAATCCTTTTGAAATATTTACTGTCCTGTATTTCCCTGCAAAATCGTAAAGTTTATAGAAAGTTTTTCTGTGTAGCTCTTTAAAATAAATTTCGTCAAAGACTGTAGAATCTGTTAGATTTTCGTGAAAATATTCATATCCTTCTAAAAGTAATTTTCTTTCCTCTCCTTCTAGGATTTTCAGATCACGAATGTTGAGTTTGTTAATTGGAACGTTTGTGTTTTTGTAATAAATGTAGTTTTTGTCTTGGGTGTACTTTGACATTAATTTTTCACTTTAGATTTAGCTCTTTTGGGATTATTCGTTTTTTTATGCGGGATTTTATGACCTTCAATTTTCGAAGAAATTTCTACTGCCTTTTGAGCTTTATCTAAAGAAAATTTTGGTTTGTTCATAATGCTTTCTTTCTTTGAAAAAAATATAATGAAATTTTAATTGATTTTAAATTACAAAATCGTGCCTAACATTTCAATGCGGGTTGCATTTTCGATGAGGGCTTAAGCATTTGTTATGGTCCCTAGTTTGAAAATGGGATTTTTCCCCGCAAACCCCGCATACGGGGCAAACGGGGTGAGTGCTCCCTTCAGTCGTCGAAATGATAGTGGAATTGAGGAATGAGTATTGTAAAATCGAATTCATATTATTGGGTTACATATATTATGATCTAACGATTTTTTTAAATACTTACTTCGGTTAAATTATTTATGGTACAATGAGGAAGAGATTATTATATTTTATTAAATTGATCCTTAAAGGTTCTTTTAATAAATTGTAATAGGGTCATTTTTTATGTCTCATAAATTAGTTGTTCGAGCATAAACACGGGAATTAAAAAAGTAATTTTTGCTCGAATAATTAATGGGTAAGAATTATTACGGGGTTTGTAATGAAATGGTTTTTTGTTTCTTTTCTGTCAATTTCAGTTATATTCTGCTCATCATTTCTAAATGCACAAAGCTTTACAACAACTCCTTACATAACTATGCCGGGCAATAATTCACAGATTGATGTTGTTAATGGCTACTTTTATTATTCTGCCCCTTCAGCCTTTATTTGCTGGGTTAATCAATATGACAGCGTCTATAATATTTATATACGGCAAACTAGTCCGGACTCAGGTAAGAATGTTTTAATATTTTCGGATACTAATCAAATTGCAAATCCTAAAATTGCTTTTATTGATTATTCAAGCAATGTAAGAATTGTTTGGCAGTCATTTATCAATAATCATTGGCAAATTTTATCAAGAGAAATTATAAACGATACATTAGGTAATGTTGTGTCAATGACAGATTCGCTTAATGATAATATTATGACGTCTCTGGGTTCTCAAATTCTTGCGTGGATTCAAAACGGGAATTTACTTGTACAATTCTTAGATTCGGCTAAAACCTCGGTAATAACTTTGGATAGTGTTAATTGCTCAAATCCAGAGGTTGGAAAAAATGGATTATTTGTTGTTTATCAGAAAGGATTAACAGGTAACAGACAAATTTATTCAGCAATCTACAATAGTTACACTAATCCTGCCTGGGCTTTTGCAAAGATATCCAAAGGAGGAGATAATATTAATCCTAGTGTTGGACCTTTTGAATACTCTATTTCATATCAATCTATGCATAATGGAGTTTGGAAAATTATTTCGAATATAATTAAAAATGATACAACCGGGAATATCAATTATAATTGCGAAAATCCTTGCGTATTCGCCTATCCCATACCGACCAAGAGATTGAGTAGTATTACTCCATTTTTTATAGTTTATGATTCTGATTCATTGAAATTAAATAAAGAGGTGATCTGTATGCCCTCACCCGTTTGGCCACATCCAGACACTACTATAAATCTGTCGAATTCTCCGGGCGATGACTACGCGCCTTTAATTTCCTATTATCATACAGACACGACATACATAGCGGTATTTTGGACACATGAAGAGAATGGGACAAAAGATATTTGGATGGCAAAGACTATTTACACACCTGAAATAGGGGGAGTAAAAGAGCCGCCGCAGGTTTTAAGTAATTACACTTTAGAACAGAATTATCCTAATCCGTTTAATCCGGTTACAACGATAAGCTATACAATAGCTGCAAAAGATTTTGTTACGATAAAAGTATCTGATTTATTGGGAAAGGAAGTAGCGACGCTGGTTAATGAAGAAAAGGCGGCGGGAAGTTATTCGGTTAATTTTAATGGAAGTAAACTTTCAAGCGGGGTGTATTTTTACAGGATGCAGGCGGGTAGTTTTGTGGAGACGAAAAAGTTAATTCTGGTGAAATAATCTTAGGAGGATAAATTATGAAAGAGTTAAAGAAATATTTGCCCCTCAGTTTATTGATGTTCTTCTATTTATTAATAATTGAACCAAATAATCACTTTCAAAGTTATTCGTGGTTAAGGTTGGTTGTTTTATTTATCGGCATAATTTTACTTTTTGAATTTCTAGAATTAAGTAGAGCAAAAAGGATACAAAGATGGAAAGACAATCGCCCAAGCAAAATAATGCAAGTTCTAAAGTTCAGTATTTTATTAGGATTACCTATTTCGGCAATAATTATTTTTCTTATTCGTAATAAAGCTGAACTATTTTATTCAATTATATTCATTGCAATTCCGTTAATTGTAATTTTTGGATGGATAGGATTAATGGATTGGCAGAATTGTAATAAAGAAAATCTACAAGAAAAATATAAAGTAACTTTGCTGAAATAATTTATTAAGGCAAGGACAAAATCAGCGTCTGACGTTTTAGATTGGAAAGCATGAATAGATATTTTAGAAAATAACTAAGA
>JAJYOQ010000016.1 GCA_021796135.1 Bacteroidota bacterium | reverse complement strand
TACTGAATAATAATAACAAATAAAATTGTTAAACCAATTAAAATAACAGGCTTATTCTTTTGATTTAATTGAGGCATGAGAGAATTATCCTTCTTGCATTTATTTAAAATTAAATTTAAAAATATGAGTTTTCATAACAACTATTATACCACTATTACAAGATCTAATAAAGGTACATAGTATGCTTAAATCGAATAAAAATGAGATTATTATATCAAAATAAGATTTTTCTAAAGGAAAAATTTATTATTATTATACAGTACTGTTTGCTAAAATAGAACTAAAAGAAATTTATCTTTTTTAAGTTCTAAATGCAAGTTTTTATAATCAGGAAAAGCAGAGCGCTAAATAATTTATTTAATATTTACTTACTAATGTAAATATTCTAATATAATTTTTTGTGAGAAATCGCAATTAAATTAATTTTAGAATGAAAGATTATTCAAAATTTTAAGAATTTGAAAAATGTGTTTAAAAATCTAAAATTATTTTAGTATTTTGATGAAAATTATAATATTTTAAATACGGGAATAGATTATCCGGGAACATCTTGTTATTGACGGCGATTATTCAATCAAATAAAAATTATTAATAGGAGATGTAAATTATATGAATCTTGATGTAATTGTATTTGCAGCGCATCCTGATGATGCTGAATTATCAATGGGGGGAACAATTCATAAACTAACTTCCCACAATTTGAAAGTAGGTATTGTCGATTTTACAAAAGGAGAATTAGGCACCCGTGGTTCTGCTGAAATACGCCAGAAAGAGGCATTCCAGGCTGCTATTGTACTAAAAGTTGCTATGAGAGAAAACTTAAATATCCCTGATGGGAATATTGAACGTAAAAGAGAAAACCTAATGAAGGTGATTGTCTTTTTAAGAAAATATAAACCTAGAATAATATTTGCCCCTTATTTTAATGATCGCCATCCGGACCACATTGATGTTAGCAAGCTCGTAAAGGAGGCAATGTTTTCCACAGGATTATCAAAAATCAAAACCTCTGATAAAGATGTTTTACAAGAGGCATTTAGACCGGTAAAACTCTTTTATTATATGCAGACATATACATTTGAACCTTCCTTTATTGTAGATATTACGGATAGTTTCAATGATAAAATGAAAGCCATTCGAGCCTATGAAACACAATTCCATAACCCAAAGAGCGCTGAGCCGGAAACCTTTATTAGCCGTCCGGAATTTATCAATTATATAGAATCCCGTGCTCAATTTTATGGGTTTCAAATTGGTAAGAATTATGGAGAACCATTTTATTGTGAAGAAAAAATTGAGCTTGATGTTGTAAATTTATTAAAATATAGATAAAGACCTAAATTGATCTAAAATAAAAAATCGTAAGAGAATAATTGACGATTCATAGGTATAATGAAGAATCTTCACTATACTTATTCATTTATTTTTATTCTTGATTTGGGTTAATAAATTAGAACAACCTTCCTCAAGAATATCTATAACATACTCAAAACCTTCATCTCCACTGTAATATGGGTCAGGAACTTCCTTAATCTTATTAATTTTACAAAAATCAGCCATTTTTAATATCTTATAATTAAACCTATTACTGATGTCCAATCTTTTAATATCAGAATAATTCTGATTATCCATAGTTACTATAAAGTCAAAATGATCAAAATCTTCATCGGGATTGAATTTTCTAGCACGACTTGTTAAATCATATCCCCGGTCTTTCGCAATCCTTCTCATTCTTGGATCTGCTCTTTCACCGGTATGATATCCCATTGTCCCTGCTGAGTCAACTTCGAATTCATTATCCAGATTTTCTGCTTGAATAAACTTATACATAATACCTTCAGTGGCAGGTGAACGACAAATATTACCCAAACAAACAAATAGTATTCTTTTCTTTTCCATCGTTTTCAATATCATTAATTTAGAAAGATTTCTAATATAAACATACTTGACATATTCAAAGAATTATTTCCCCAGAAATTTTAATAAATTGAAAATGTATTGTTATCAGGATATATTGAAATACAAAAAATAATTTAATATGCAAAAGTATAAAATTTTAATCATTATTAGCTTCCTTATTGTTCCTTTCGTATTTGGGCAGAATGAAGGCGCTTTCCAAATTGCCAGACTTCAATATGAGGGCGGCGGTGATTGGTACAACGGACAAACAGAAGAACCTAATTTATTAGACTTTATTAAATCAAATACTAATATTAAAGTAAATGATAATTTTATATCTGTAAATATAAACAGCGATGCTATCTTTTCTTATCCTTTCCTATTTATGACGGGACATGGGAATGTATCCTTTTCCTCTGATGAGGTTATAAGACTTAGAAAATATTTAGAAAATGGAGGATTCCTTTATGCAGATGATGATTATGGAATGGATGTTTCGTTTAGAAAAGAAATTAAAAAAGTCTTCCCCGATAATGATCTCGTTGAACTGCCTTTTAACTATGGTTTATATCATGACTTGTATAACTTCCCAAACGGGGTACCGAAAATCGAAAAACATAACGGCAAACCTTCGCAAGGATTCGGAATTATTTATAAAGGGAGACTAGTAGTTTATTATACTTATGAATCCAATCCTAGCGATGGCTGGGATGATCCGGATGTTCATGGGTTTAAACAGGACAAACGATTGGAAGCATTGAAGTTTGGGACTAACCTTATAATTTGGTCAATGAGTCATTGAATATTTTACCAATTACCTTTTATTAGAAAATTAACCTTAAAAGATGAATGAGCCCAGAATCAATATATTATAAAAAAATTATAGCTAAACTCGATGGAGTAAATAAACGCGAAAATCTTTTGCGCATTTTAATTGGAATTCAGATTTGCGTGATCTTATTAATCGGCGGATTTGTTTCATTTGCTATAATTGAAGATATTTTTAATGCTTCGTCTCTGATCCGAACTATATTAATTTCTATTTTACTTATTGTTTTATCGGCAGCATTAGTCTATTATTTTTTAATCCCATTATTAAAATATCTAAATATCATTAGGAAGAATAACTACTTTAAGATCGCCGAAAGAATCGGAAATCATTTTGAAGAAATTAAAGATGATCTAATTAATGCCATCCAAATTGTAACTAATCCTGATAATGTTAAAAACTATTCACTTCCTTTAATAGAAGCTTCATTCAAAAATGTTTACTTCCGCACTGAAAATATAAATTTTAGTAGTATAATTAACTTGGCCAGTGCAAAAAAAATATCCATTTATTTATTAGGGATAATTATTATATCAACAATTTTATTGATAAGTTTTCCATCTTTGAATTTGGCATCATATAGACTTATACATTTTAATCGGGAATTTGTATCACCTCCAAAATTTATATTTGAAGTTTCACCCGGTAATGCAAAAGTTACTAAAGGTGAAAATATATCGATTTATGTGAAGATTGTTGGGATGGCTCCTAAGAATATTTATTTATTTACAAAAGATATCGATCAAACTAATTTTGAACCACAGCAATTATATGCTGATAAAAAAGGAGAATATCACTATGTATTCCCGGCTGTTCGAAACTCATTTAAGTATTATGTCCATGCTGAAAACATCAATAGTATAAAATATTTGATAAGTGTTGAAGATCGACCTGTGATTAAAACGCTAGACCTTATTGTTATTTCTCCTGCCTATTCTAAATTAGGAGAAGTACACCAAAAAGATAATGGAAATATTACAGCATTATTAGGGAGCTATGCATATTTAAATGTTTTATCTACAAAAAAAATAAAAAGCTCCGACCTTGAATTTGATGATTCGACAAGAATTTCTTTGAAATCGCATGAGAATGAAACAACCGGTAAATTTAGAATTTCTAAAGACAATAATTATAAGATTATATTAACTGATGAAGATGGGAACCATAATATATCTCCAATTGACTATAATATAAAAGTCTTATACGATGCATACCCAAACATTGAAATTATTTCTCCTAATAAGAACGTCGACCTATCAAACGATAATCGACTCCCAATTGACCTAAAAATATCTGACGATTATGGATTTACAAAGCTTCTTCTAAAATTTAACCGTTCCGATAATAAAAATGATAAATCAGAAAATGCATCTAAATCCATTGAAATTCCAATTAATAAAAATCAGACTGAGCAGGAAATAAATTATATCTGGAATCTGACAGACCTGAACTTATCTGCAGGTGATATAATCACATATTTTCTTGAAATATATGATAATGATAATATCAGTGGTCCAAAATCAACTAAATCTTCTTCTTTTTCTATTAGAGTTCCATCTCTTAACGAACTTCTGACTAAGGCAGATAAGACTCAAAATGAAAGCGAGCAAGATTTGAATAAAACATTACAGGATGCTAAAGATTTAAAAGATAAAATGAATTCGTTAAGTCAGGAATTAAAACAGGATAAAAAAGATTTAAGTTGGCAGGAAAAGCAAAAAGTTGAACAGGCAATTAATCAATTTAAGGAACTTCAAAAGAAAGCAGAGGATATAGGAACTAAGATTAATAAAATTCAGCAAATGCTTCAGCAAAATAACCTTATTTCTAAAGAAACTCTTCAAAAATATATGGATCTTCAAAAGCTATTTGACCAGATATCAAATGACGAATTAAAAAAGGCATTCGAAAAACTTCAGGATGTCTTGCAGAACATGAATAGAAAAGAAACTCAAGATGCTGTTGAAAATATGAAATTTAATGAAGATCAATTTAAAAATAGTATTGAACGCACAATGAATCTTCTTAAACGAATACAAATCGAACAAAAGATGGACGATCTGAAAATGAGGACTGATCAGATTACTAAGGATCAGAATAACTTGAAGAATAATATCAATAAGAATAACGCTCAAGATGAAGAAAGTAAAAATCAATTAAGTCAAAAACAGGATAATATTTCTAAGGATCTAAAAGATTATGCTGATCAATTAAATGAGCTTTCTAAAATGATGGATGCATTAAAGGATATGCCTAAAGAACAACTCAAAGACTTGAGAGATCAGTTTAATAAACAGCAAAATCAAAATGCATCACAGCAGGCTTCACAGGATATAAAACAAGGAAATATGGAGCAAGCCGGAAATAACCAGTCCCGGATTTCTCAGAATATGCAGGAAATGAAAAAACAAATTGATCAATTGCAAAAATCATTAGACCAGCAGAGCCAAATGCAGGCATTTAAGGAAATGATGAAAATTACTGATAATCTGTTGACCTTGTCTAAACAACAGGAAGAATTGGAGAAACAAAGCTCAGATTTGAATCAAAATTCATCTTCTTTTGATGAAAATGCACGAAAACAAAATGAAATTCAACGAAACCTGGACAAATTAATGCAGCAGATGTCCTCACTTTCTCAAAAAACATTTGCTATCACTCCTCAAATGGGTAAAGCTCTTGGTGATGCTCAAAAAGAAATGAGAAATTCAATGCAAGGATTGCAGAATAGAAACGGAATGCAATCCGCTAGTAGTCAAGGAAAAGCAATGGCTTCTTTAAATCAGGCTGCTTCGATGATGAAAAATAGCATGGAATCAATGATGAAGGGAGGGGGACAAGGTAGTGGTATGATGTCGCTCATGCAGCAGCTTCAGCAAATGGCTGGAAATCAGATGAGTCTTAATAATTTAACGCAAATGCTTCAGAAGCAAATGAACGGCAATTTATCAATGCAGCAGCAAGCTGAATTAAAGCGGCTGGCTCAGCAGCAAGATCTTATCAGAAAGTCATTAGAACAGTTAAATAAAGAAGCAATGAAATCAGGTGAATCAAATAAAATTCCTGCTAATCTAGAAGATATTGCTAAAAAAATGCAGGAGATTGTAAAAAATCTTGATTCAAAGAATTTGAATGATAATACCGTTCAACAACAGGAGCATATTTTATCACGTCTCTTAGATGCTCAGAAATCAATTAATGAAAGAGATTATGAAAATAAAAGAGAGTCAACTCCTGGTCAAGACATTACTCGAAACTCACCTGCCGATCTAAAATTAAATCAAAAACAAAATACAAATAAAATTAAGGATGAACTTGATAAAGCATCATCTGAAGGTTATAATAAAGATTATGAAGATTTGATTAAGAAATATTATGAGGCTCTTCAAAAACAAAATGGGAAAAATTAGACTGGATCTATATGTACGAAGACTTTATTTACTTCAGGTAAATTTGACACCGCATTTTGTACATCCAAACCTATTTTGTGAGAATTTCCTGTTGTGACGTTCTTATCCACATCAATATGAATTTCTACATGAAATTTGTTACCAACATAGTGAGATTTTAGCTCGTTCATCCCTTTTACTCCATCTATTTTCAAAGCAATATTTGCTATTTCTAAAATTAAATTATCATCTGCTGCTCTGCCCATAAGGTAGTCGATATTTTCCTTTGCAATTTGATAACCGGAACGTAAAATAAAAAAAGCTATCAATATTCCGGCTATTCCATCAACGTATTTTAACCCTAATTGAACACCAATTAATCCAATAATAGAAAGGGAAGAAGCTAAGACATCATTGAAGCTATCTACAGCCCCTGCTTTCAATGCGGGGCTCCTAAAAGTTTTACTAATCCTCGATTGATATTTCGTCAAAATCAACTTTACCAAGATTGTCGCACTTAAAATTGAATAAACTGTCAAATCAATATGAGTTTTATAAGGTGATATGATTCTTAATATGGATTCTTCTATTAAATTTATCCCTACTACAGCTGTAAAGAGAGCGATTAAAAATACTGCAATTGGTTGAGCTGCATTATGTCCGAATTGGTGATCTTCGTCGGGCATTTTCAATGATATTTTTACACTATACATTATTGCACCGGAAGAAATAATATCAGTCAATGAATTTATTGCATCCGATATTACCGCAATGGAATTTGAAATAACTCCTGCAAATGCTTTAATTAAAAATAAAAAAATATTTACAGCAAGGGTTAGCTTGGCTGCTCTTTTTAATGATTTTGCCATTAGATTTAATTTAATTTCTTTTGATTAGCTAAAATAGTTATAATTCTTAATCAAAATAAATAGCTTGAATAAATTCATATTATCTTTGTATTAACATTCACAAACTTATTTAGAGAAATTATTATGGCATGGTTTATATTATTTATTGCAGGAATTTTTGAGACAGCTTGGGCAGTCAGTATGAAATATTCTAACGGATTTACAAAAATATATCCTACAATTTTTACATTCTCTGCAATGGCTTTGAGCGTCTTTCTTTTGTCTATTTCGTTAAAGAGTTTGCCGGTCGGAACTGCATATGCTGTTTGGACAGGAATCGGAGCTTTTGGCACTGCGGTAATTGGTATTTTACTTTTTGGAGAATCAAAAGAATTAATTAGGCTATTTTTTATATCGCTGATTGTAATAGGAATTGTTGGTTTAAAATTATTTTCTAGAAATTAAATGATGCAATCAGTATAAATTATGTTAAATTACTTTATAGATTTCCTCTAAAATCTTTTCTGTAGCCCCAAGGTTTTCTTTAACATATTCAGAGCTAATTTTCCCCTTAGCTTTTCTTAATATTTCGTTTGAAAACATCAAACGTAATTGTCTGTATGCATCTGTCTTATTTCTAATTAAAATCCCGCTTCCGCGTTTTAGCAATTGCTGGCTTTCTTGAGAGTTATCGATTTTTGGTCCGAACATTACAGGTATTCCGTAAACTGCCGCTTCGAGAACGTTGTGAATCCCTTGTTTAAAACTTCCACCTACAAATGCTAAATCTGCATAAGTATATAAAGTCAGTAATATTCCAATTGAATCGACTATAATTATCTTTTCGTTTTTGTAATTATTTAAGGAAGAAAATCTAATAGTTGCCAATGAGCCGGCAAATTCATTTTCGATCCTATCTAAATGGGTTAATGTTGGTTCATGAGGCGCAATTATTAAAACTACATCACTGTCATATTTTGTTAATTTAGTAAAAGCTGGAAGTATAACATCTTCATCGACTTCCCATGTACTTCCGGCAACAAAAATTTTTTTCCCTTTCAGTAATTCACTTCTTATTAGATTTTTCTCTTTTGCAATTATGCTTCTTTGATATACCCGGTCGAATCTTGTATCTCCAACAGCTTTAAGCTGCATAGATGAAACTCCGAATTCCTTAAATCCTTTTATATCATTTACAGAAACAGCTAAAAATTTATTTATGATCTTGAAAAGATTTTTGTGAAAATTCTTAGAAATGGGAAGCATCCGAGGCGAATTTAACTTCATTGTTGCATCAACAACAAAAATTGGAACGTGAATTTTTGCCATTGCCCAAATATGATTAGGCCAAATATCATATCTCATCATAATAGCTAAATCAGGCTTTGCAATTGAAATTAATTTTTTAGCATTTGAATTTGTATCAAATGGAATATAGGATACTAAATCGGCATAAGGGTATTTCCTTGAATTTTCATACCCTGAAGGTGAAAAGAAAGTAATTAATATATTGACATTATTTCGCTTTTTTAACTCTTGTATTATTGGTTTTGCCTGTTCAAATTCACCTAAAGATGATGAATGAAACCATATTAGCTTCTTTGATTTATCAAGAAGTGAAGCGTTTAACAATAAATCTTCAAAAATTCTTTTGCGCCCAGCTATTCCAATCTGAACTTTCTTATTAAATATTCCGGCCATTCTTATAGATATATAAAGTAGAGGAATTATAATGAGATTATAAAAAAATACCAGACTGTTTCCATCAATTCAATAATTCCTTCAATTTTGAATATGCAATTCCCGGTGTTAATTCTTTCATACAGTTGAAATGTTTTTTTGGACACTTATCTTTCCCGATATGTGAACATGGACGGCAATCAATTTGATTATTCTCTAATATTAAATATTTACAATTGTATGGAATAAATCCAAATTCTTTAACTGAAGATCCAAAAACTGCCAGTATCGGAACTTTACAAGTGGAGGCAGTATGCATCATACCTGAATCATTACAGATAATTGCTTTGCACTTTCCCATATTTTCAGCTGTCTTAAGTATATCGTCATCATTACATAAATTTACTGAACCAATGACTTCTTTAGATATTTCCTCACATAACTTTTGATCGCTTTTACCTCCGAAAATGACAATTTTAAACCCATCGTATTGAAGCATTTTTGATAAATCAATATAATAATCTTTAGGCCACATTTTTGTGAAATGCCTACTGCCGGGTGCTATGCCTATGTAGTTTTCAATAGGATCCAAATCTTGTCCTTGTTTATCCGGCAGAAATAAATCTAAACCGTCATTATCTAAATGAAAATTCGGAATTGAATCTGCATATCTTTGAGGAATTAAAGGCAAGCTCTTAAGCAGGTGAGCCTTAAAATGAACAAGTAAAAATTTACTTATGCTTTTTTTGTTAAATGAAAATACGGCAGAACCTATCTTACTTCTTATCCTTATCGATCTATAGTTATTTTGCAAATCTATTACGAGATTATAATCTCTTTTTTTTAACTCTGGCATCAAATCTAGGTAGTTGTCATTTGTAAAAGTAAATATTCGATCAATATAAGGATTAAATTTATACAAATCTTGATATTCTTTTCGCAATAAAATATCAATGCCGACTGACTTATATTGATTTTTCATGGATCTAATAAGCGGTGTGGTAAGTAAAATATCACCTAAAGAACTTAGTCTTATTATTAATATTCTTTTATTTTTGCTTAAATCCAAAGCATTTCTTTCAATTACCGTTTTTTAAGTGTACAAATTTAGTTAAATAGTAATATTACTTCCACTTTGTTGTTGAAGTTTTATTTGCACTATTATATCTTTACACAAAAAAAATAAGGATTTATAATGACTTCTTTATCCGCACCAAAAACAAACAATTTTGATGAAAATTCTTTGGAGAAAAAAGTATATAATATAGTCGAGTCACTTACTGAATTTATTCCGATCGCTAATGACAGAAATAGATTAGGTTTTTCACTTTATAAATATATGTCTGGAGAAGGAGATAAACCAGAAATACTGGTAAAATCAACTAAAATTAAAGTTGTGGGAATTTCTCTTGATGATCTTGCACAAAAAATTTCTAAAGAAGTTCAAAACATAAATAAAGAAGAAAATTAGAATTCAGAAGAAAAATTCTTAACGGTTAATATGTATATATCAAAATATTTTGAATATTAAGCAGAGGCTAAATTCAAAATTTATTATCCATATAGGTTTCACTGTTAACTTCTTCCATTGCCATAAAACTTTCAACCATTTTTACATCTTCCTCATTTCCTATAAATAACGGGGTTCTCTCATGAAGCAAAACCGGTTGAATCTCCAATATCCTTTGTTTTCCGTTTGATGCCCTTCCTCCGGCAGCTTCTATTATCATAGCCATAGGATTACATTCATACATCAATCTTAATTTACCTTTAAGGTGACGGTTATCTGCCGGGTACATAAAAATACCTCCGTATAAAAGATTTCTATGTATATCTGCTACCATTGATCCAACATAACGTGACGAGTAAGGTCTATTTGTTGATGCGTCTTCTTCTTGAAGATATTTGATATATTTTTTAAGTCCGGGATGCCAGTATAAATAATTGCCTTCATTTATGCTATAAATGTGAGATTTTTTAGGAATTTTTATATCATCATGTGAGAGTAAGAATTCTCCAAAGGAAGGATCAAGAGTAAAGCCATGAACACCTTCGCCGGTAGTATATACTAAAATTGTGCTAGAGCCATATATAATATATCCTGCTGCAACTTGATTTATGCCTTTTTGCAAGCAATCTTCAATGGTTCCTGGATAACCGTCAGGAGTAACTCTTTTATATATGGAAAATATTGTGCCGATGCTAATGTTAGCATCTATGTTTGAAGATCCATCTAAAGGATCAAATAGTAAAACATATTTCCCGATTTTATGCTTTGCAGGTATATGAATTATGTCTTCTTCTTCTTCAGATGCCATTACACAAAAATGTCCGCCATGGTCCATAGCACTAATAAGCATGTCGTGAGCAAATATATCTAATTTCTTTACTTGCTCTCCATGAATATTATTATTGCCTGTGAAACCAAGAATATCAACAAGTCCTGCTTTATTAACTTCCAAAGAAATCACCTTTGCTGCTAGAGAAAGATCAGATAATAATCGTGATAATTCTCCGGTAGCTTCAGGGTGTCTCTTTTCGCCTTCGATTATGTGTCTGGCGAGTGTCATAAATTTTGTTTTTGACATAGAGCCTGCCTTTTTTTTATATAAAATTAGATAATTAGTTGCTTATCCGCAACTAATCACAATATTATAATGCTCTTAAATATTGTAAATAATCTTAATCCTAAAATTAGAAATAATTATGGCTTATAGTAATAAATGTTATAAAATAATTTTTGTGCTTTATAACAATTATAATAAATTAATGCGTTTTGTCATTTCAGAAAGAAGATCGTAGCCATCCCAGATGACATTAAAGTTAAGAGCCTGTCCAATCGGTACAATTCTATCAATACCCAATCCATTAATTCTCAAAATTAATTGCTTCAATTCAACCTTGTCAAAGCCATAATATGTTAAAGTTTGATTTTTACCTGATATTATTGATGTCAAATCATTCAGATTATTTATGAATGATTCAAAGAAAAAGCCTCCTCCGCAGGTCTCTGTATATTGAGGCACTTCATTTAACTCAATTTTTGCGACAGTAGGTTTTTCTATATTCAACTCCTCTTCTATTACTATTTTTTCAGAAGTTATTAAAGCTTCATATAAGTAAATAAGTTTTTCCATAGCAAGATTTGAAGGGTCAGCATGCCCTTTTTGCATTAATTGTGATCCAAGATTCTTCCAGAATTCTTTACTTGCATTTTCACATTGGAGCGGAGTTCCAATGAAAAAAATAAATCTTGGTGATGAGCATGCCATTTGATCAAACCAATAAGAATCGTTATAAAAATGCTTTGCTAAATTTAATTTTAAACCAATTTCAGACTGCAAATATTTGGCTGAATTAATTGCTGTACAAGAAATTTTATCAGCAAATGAGATATCCTTAGAATTGAGTTTAGAATTTAAAGTTTTAATATTTTTAATGGTTTCATCCCCTCCCCATAAAATTCTTAAATCAGCTTGTGAAGAAATAAAGCTATTTATTTCATTATCACGAGGATAAGTAACGATAATATTTCGTTCAGCAATTGTAACAAAAATATTCTCATTCATTAATTCACGGATTATTCCTAGTAGAAGTTCTAATTGAACATTTAATTTCTGTGTTACACGCACAATATTTATATTACCCGATAAAAGTGATAATGCCCACGAATAGAGGAAAATACTATCTACGTTTGAAGGAGCGACGTGAAAAGCTAATCCCCGGGGAACTATAATGACTTCTTCACTAATTCTGGACTTAAAATCATTTATTATTTTAAGAATGTTAGATTTCCGTAACCAATAAGCTAAAGCGACTAACTCTGGGAATAATTTTCTATCGGTTTTTTCTAATATCCTTTTTGAAAGGGATGAAAGAAATTCAATACTAATATTATGAAAAGAAGATTGGCGCGATTGATTAATAAAATTCGGATTAAGAATTAATTCAATTTCTGATTCAATATATATAGGTGCTAAAGAAGTTATTTTCATGTCAGAATATTTGATTTTGGTAAAACAGATTCAGCATGAGTATCACTGCAACCTCGAAGTTCCGCTTTTGGTATTCTGCCATGAATTAAAAAGTATGTGCCTTTTCTTCCGCATTTACAATCATCAACTCCTATAATTTCTCCCAAATCTTCAGTCAGTAAGGAATGTCCTGGGTAACTTTTCGGCAAAATACTTAATGATTGAATAACCCCTATGTTTCCAGGCGATAAAATCTTCCAATTAGAATAATCTCTAATTAGGATTTCAGCAAAATTTGGTGCATGCAGGTAACCTAGTTCACATTCCATAAAAATACTGCCCACTTGCTCTACCATACCATAAAAATTGAAAATGCTTTTAATTTTAAACTGTTCGAAAAGGGTTTCTTTAAAAACTTTGTTAGAAACCTCATGTTCTATTAATTTCTTCCACCCACCGCTATGAATAAGTATGGAATTCCCTAAATCAATTTTTATGTCCATTTTTTTTAATTTGGAATAGAAATATTGCCATATCATAAATGTAAAACCGAAAATCAAAATTCTTTCCGATTTATATTTCCCTAAAAATTCTATCAAATGGTCTATTTTTAACTCCATATTTTCATTAAGTGCAAAAAAATGATTCCTACCGAAATTAGAAAGTCCTATTAGACCAGCTCCTCTAGCGCTTAGTGAAGATTTACTCTTTAAAATCGAATCAGAATCTATTATAATCATTGGCAGCCGTTGATGCCCAATATATGAAGTAATTATCGAAGCAAGTGCTTTTACTTGTAGTGATGAAGTTTCCCTGTTTAAGACGATACGTGAAACTTGTTGACCAGTTGTGCCACTTGAAGTCAGCACTTTCATAACTTCTTCTTCTGGAATACTCTGAATTCTCTGGGATTTAAAAAGCCTCACAGGTATAAAAGGCACTTCTTCTAAAAAAATAAATTTCTGATTTAGGTCAATTTGTAAATTTGAAATTAATTTTTTGTAATGAGATGAATTTTGGGAATGATAATTTGTTAAATAGTCCATGCCACTTAAAAGTAGCTCGTTTTTTGTCGATTGATCAACAGTATATTGAGGTAGAGCAAAAAGTTCTTCTATTGCTTTCATTATTTTAATAATTCTTGGATAAGATTATAATCTTTTTTACCGGATGTTGTAACAGGAATTGAGTCAACAATTCTAACCGAAAGAAAGGAATGATGTAATTTATAAGTTTCAATTATGTATCTATTAACTAATTCTGAAAGATTACTATCTGATGTTTGTATTAAAACCTTAAGTGCATCATCAGTTCCAATAGCTGCAATAGGTAAAGAGAATTTATTTTCTATCATTTTTTCAATTTCATCTAGGTTTATGCGTAGACCGAATAATTTAATAAAGCGTTTTAACCTTCCAGTTATAAATAGAAAGCCATCCTCATCCTTAAATGCTAAGTCGCCAGTATTAAGTATTCCTTTCATTTCGTCACCTTTTGATAAGTCCTCTCTTGTTTCTGAATAGCCAAGCATAACGTTCTCTCCATAATAAACCAATTCTCCTTCTTCTTTTGGTAATTTAATTCCAAAATTATCATCTAATATATCAATTTTCCCATTGGGGATGGCAATGCCTATAGAACCAATCTTATTACCCAAATTTTCAAACGGCACAAAAGATATTCTTGCAGTTGCCTCAGTTTGACCATACATTATAAAGAATTTAATATTTTTATTTATTGCAGCTTCATAGAAATATTTAATAAGCCCCTCGCTTAATCTACCACCAGCTTGCGTCATCATTTTAAGTGATGGTATCTCAAGTTTATCAAATTTCAAACGATGCAACATTTGATAGTTATAAGGAACTCCTGAAAAAGATGTGCAATTATTTAGATTAAATAAATTCCAAAATTCTCTCATTACCATTGATTGATTAGTACAAACTATAGAAGCACCCTTTAAAAGATGGCTATTAATTACAGATAAGCCAAAAGAATAGCTCATTGGTAAACTAGTTATTGGTTTTTCATTCTCAGTTATAGATAAATACTCTGCAATTGATTGAGCGTTAGATTGCAAATTGCTATATGATAACCTTACAAATTTTGGGCTTCCTGTAGTACCAGATGTCGATAAAAGAACTGCTAAGTCTTTGTAGATGGGATTAAAGTCTTGCCTTCTTTTTATTTTATAAAGTGAAAACTTATTGCTAAGAACACTATGTTCATATAAATCAGATAGACTTGCTATTTCTTTTTTGCTAAAGATAATTTCTGGATAGTAAATAGATATTAAATTATTCTTAAGTCTGTCATCCATTTGTAGGTTTGCTAGGTATATAGTATTATTAGTATAAAGTGCAGCTAAATAGATTTCTATACTTTCAATCGAATTATCACCAAAAAGAAAGATAAGCGTTTTATCTTTCTTTGATAAAACTTCTGTGATGATCTCGACTCTTTGAAATAATTCTTGATAAGCAACAACATTATTAGTATTATCATTAATAAGTACGCCAGAATTTGAGGCCTTGTCTTCTAATTTCCAAAACATTACATTATCATTCCTCCGTCAATTCCTAATACTTGTCCGGTTATATAGGATGAAAAATCGGAAACCAAAATTACCCCATTCGTGTTTGTGCTAAAAGTTTGTTCAATTTCTTTTTTACTAATCATACCAACAAAATTATCGAATAGGGCACCAGCATTATTGACTAGTATATCTAGTCGTTTATATTTTTTGAATATATCATTATATTCATTTTGTGCTTCCTCAAAATTACTGACATCAAATATTAGAGTTTCAGAGTTGCAATTGAACTCAAAGTTTAATTCTTTTTTCCATTCATCAAGCAATTCTTGGCTTTTAATATCGTTTTATAAAACCATGCTCTAAAACGAGCAAGATTTTTTGCGCTGTCCAGCCTATGCCGCCTGCTGAACCAGTAATCAATGCAACTTTCCCATTTAAGTTAAAATTGGATTCCATATTTTCTTAAAATATCCTTCTAATTGGGAATCTAAATCAAAGGATTGATCTATACTTAATCAAGATATCTTCAGCTATTGACTCTGGCTTTAGTCTATTCTGTTCTAGAAGAAAAGAATAATCTCCTGGATGTGAAAACGTATCCTTAATACCTAAACGAAGCAGAGGGGGCATTCTTTTTTCGGATGCAGTATATTCAGATATTGCCGATCCTAAACCTCCAATAATACTGTGTTCTTCTACTGATACAAAAAGATTTGACGAGGAACATTTTGATAAAATTTCATAGTCTAAAGGCTTTATTGTGTGCATGTCTATTACTCTTACAGAAAGTCCATCCTGTTCAAGAATGTTTGCTGCCTGAAGGGAATAGTATACCATACTTCCAGCAGCAAAAATTGTAATATCTCCTCCACCTTTAACCTGGATTGACTTTCCAACTTCAAAAAAGTAGTCGTCATTATATACAATCGGGCAATTTACAGTACCCGTAAATCGAATATAAACAGGAGCGTTCAATTCTGCCGCAGCGATTAAAGCTTTTACTGCCTGTCCTGCATCAGAAGGTGTTATCAAAGTCATGCCGGGTATCGTTCTTATTATCGAAATGTCTTCGATTGCATAATGAGTATTACCAAAGAAGCTCAATGCGAAACCTGAACTTATACCAACTGCAATTATATTTAATCGCATATACCCCATAAATTGGCGGATTTGTTCATAGCTTCTCATTGAAATAAATGCTGCTTGCGCCGTTACAATTACTTTTTTATCTTCACTTGACAAACCGGCTGCAATCCCTATCAGATTTTGTTCGGCAATTCCTACATTATAAAATTTATCAGGATACATATTCCTGAAACGATCTAATCCTGCAGGTTTTGACATATCCGAAGACAATACCATAGTTTCAGCGTGGTTGTTTAGGATTTCAAATAAACCAATACCAAAGGCAGCACCGCTTTGTCCAAGTCTTGAATAATTCCGAGCAGTAATTTTATTGATTTCAATCATAATTAAATTATTTCAGTTCTGATACTGCTAATTCGTATTGTTCCTTAGACAAAGTTCCGTGATGCCAGTTTAGGTCATTTTCCATAAACGAAACTCCTTTACCCTTTATTGTATATGCAATGATTGCATTGGGTTTCGATAAATCCTTTGAAATTAATGATTCATGAACTTGATTTATATCGTTTCCGTCTATTTCTTTAACATTAAAACCAAATGACCTAATTTTCTCTGGTATTGTTAATTTATTCATTATTTCTTTAGAATATCCATCTGATTGAAGTCTGTTAAAATCTACGATGACAGTCAAATTTGTTAGGTTATAGTGTGCTGCAGACATCAATGATTCCCAAATCAAGCCTTCATCGCATTCTCCGTCACCTACTAAAACATATATATGGTTTTTCAAACCATCTATTTTACTCGCCAAAGCAACTCCTACCCCAAATGAAAGCCCTAAACTAAGACTTCCTCCTGAAAATTCAATCCCTTTTAATAAATTGCGTGACGCGTGTGCATAATAAGGAGATCCATTGACTTCAAATTGATCAAGTTCATCTTTTGTTAAAAATCCCACTTGTTCCAAAGCCGAAAATAATGCAATAGCAGCATGTCCTTTGCTAAGTATAAAACGATCTCTATTTTGATCTAACGGGGCATCCAGATTATACTTTAATATTGAACCATAAATTGTAGCTAAAATCTCAACAGCTGATAGTCCGCCTCCAAGGTGAGCACCGCTTTTTCCTACTTTATATGCTAGCTCTAATATTCGAAGTCTCATCCGGCGGGAAATCACTTTTAAATATTCTATTTTTTCTAATTCTAACATATTCTATTATTACATTCCTCCATCAACCCTTATGACTTGTCCGGTTACATAAGATGAAAGATCAGAGGCCAAAAATAATACAGCATTTGCAATGTCAATGGGCCTTCCTTCTTTTTTCATATCGGTATTCATAATTGTCTGATTAATTACATCCTCAGTCATGCTGCTTAACATATCTGTTCTTGTAATTCCCGGGGCAATGACGTTTGCTCTTATTCCTTGATCGCCTAGCTCAGCAGCTAGCGCTTTTGTTGCAATCAATAATGCTGCTTTGCTTGCCCCGTATACTGATCGTCCTGAAGTGCCGTCAATTGCTGCTGACGATGAAATATTAACAATTGTCCCGTTCTTCTTTCTTATCATTAACTTGACAATATATTGAGTGAAAATAAATGGTGAAATAAAGTTTAAATTTAAAACTTCATTTATCTTTCCCAATGTCGACATCTGGAATAATGCATTGTATGTTATCCCGGCATTGTTGACTAAAATATCTACATCTTTCTTGTCATTTATTATCGTCCTTACTGCAATTTTCATATTGCCTAAATCTGTCATATCAAAATAAATAGGTTTAATCTCGACTTTATATTCTGAGGATAATGACAAAAGCATTTTCACAAACTCTTCTGTTTCTGTGCGAGCACAAGCCCATATATTTGCCCCATTTTGTGCTAATATCTCTACGATCATTTTGCCAATACCTCTGGAACATCCTGTCACTATTGCATTTTTCCCTTCAAGCAGTCTTTCTTGCATTATTTTATACCCCCATCAATGCGGATAATTTGTCCAGTAATATATTCAGATAGATCTGAAGCTAAAAAAAGAATTACTTTACTAACTTCATCGACTTTGCCTAATCTCTTAATGCTCATTTGACCAATACGCTTTAGAATAGTGCTTTCGGGAACATCGCTTAACATGTCTGTGTCTATCACGCCCGGAGCAATTGCATTAACTCTGATGCCTTTATCGGCTAATTCTGAGGATAGTGTTTTAGTAGCGCCTAGTAATGCTGCTTTGCTGGCACTGTAAGATAACTGGCCATAGCTTCCATCAAGAGCAGAAATGGAAGAGATGTTTATTACACTCCCAATTTTCTGTCTTATCATTATTTTTGTAATATACTGGGTAATATACATTTGAGAAAAGAAATTTACCTCAAATATCAATTTCATTTGCTCCATGGGTATCATATGAAACAATGCATCTTTTGTCATTCCGGCAATGTTGACCATTATATCAATCGGAAGCTTATCACCAGATATTTGTCTTAATCCCGCTTTAATCTGCTCTTGATTTAATAAATCAAAGTAGATCGGTTTTATCCAAACATTATTTTCTTTAGCTAAAACTTTGCAATAAGCTTCAAATTCATCACTAAATGCCATTGCACAGGCCCAAACATTTGAACCATTCTTTGCAAAAGATTCTAATGTAGCTTTCCCGATGCCTTTTAAACTGCCGGTTATTACTGCATTTTTCCCGCTTAATAACATATTTCAAAGTTAAATAATATTAAAATTCGATATTAAAACTCTTTGTTAAAATTTCTTTACCCTTATTATAAGAGGACAATTCTATAACATCATCTGTATCCATCATTATATCAAAAGCCATTTCCAACTCTGCTATTAAACCCATGTGACCGATTGAATCCCATGCAGTTATACTTTGATATTTTAGATCAAAAAGATATTTCTCTTCAATTTTAAAAAAATCAATAAATGTTTTGTTGTATTTTTCAATATTAGTCATATGTAAAGCGTAATTAGATTCGTGAATAAAAAGCCTATATTAATTCTCAGTCGAAATAAACGTGTTTGTATTAAATAAATTAAATTTTATATTATTTTCAAATTTAGAATGTCATAATATTTTTTAGCAGATAATAATTTTCCTAAATAGGGTGTTATAGAATAATTAAGAATTTAAAGATTAAGAATCTTATTTCCGCTGAATTCTACCAGAATTTTTGAATTATATGGAAAGTATTGAAAAATTTGCGGATCATCTACTCTTTTTTCATCTACTATTTCAAATCCAAATTTTAAGTTAGCGTTAAGTGATTTATAGTTATCCTTAAATAAAATTCCTTGAACTTTATTAAATGAATACTTGGCAAAGTTAATTTTTATAATTTCTTTGGTGAGTCTTAGGAACACGCCTTTTCTTCTGAATTTTTCTCTCGTATAACCGTGTTCAAGTTGCAATGCCCCTGCTTCTCTTGGTAATGTCAATCCTCTTACTATGTTAGCATTTCTATTTATTACATCCATCTTTGATTTATCCAAATATTGGAATAAAATTGTTGCTTTAATAATTCCGCTTGGATTATTATCACCGCCTTCTAACCAAGATCCTAATGCTCCAATATATTCACCGTTAAGTTCCGCTATTAGAAATCCTGATAAATAATAATCATAAAAACCTATATCCTCTAATAATACATCTTGAAGGATTTCTTTGAATCTAACTTCTGTGATTCCAAAAATGTTACAAGATGAAATTACCTGGGAGTTGCTTTTTTCAGATTCAAAAATTGCTTCGCAAACAAAATCAATGTCATCTTCGGTTGCCTGCCTAATTTTTAAGCGGTCTATCATAAAATAAATATTGTTTATTTAGTAATGATTTGGATTAAAATTCATAAAGCGGCAATAATTTATCTTTTACATAAAAATATAAAAAATTTTGTATCTTAATAAAGTGATTATCCAAATGTATAAAAAAGAATAATAGTAACTATTATTGAAGAGTACCTTGATAAACCTTTCGAAAGGTGGAAAGTGCCCCTCTATTTAAAATGCTGTGTTAATTTATACCGTTAGAATTTCACCTCTAATTATAAAATATTATATTACTAATAACTTAACAATTTTATTTTAAATAAACAATTATCTATAAATTAATTACTACCGCCGCATTGGATCAAAAATAAGGTAACCGAAGCAGACTTGTAAAATAGTCGTTAGGTCATAATATAGGTAACCCAAAAATATGAAGGTTATCTATGAGCAATTTAGCAAAAAAAGAATATATTATTGAGATTAGGCAGCGTTACTTTTTAATAACGAAATCTGAGAATTCTCTAATTCTTAATGAACATTGTACCGTATATAGCTTTAACAGGAAATATGCTATTAAGTGTTTTTTTAACTTATATCCAAACGTTATGAAACAGGATCTATTATCATCACTACTAACAAACCCTTTGAAGAATGGGGAGAAATCTTTAATGATGATGTTGTAGCCTCAGCCATACTTGACAGACTACTGTATCATAGTTATCCGTTTCTGATTAATGGAAAGAGCTTTAGATTGAAGAATATATCAAAAAATAACTAACTTAGCCTGGTCAATTTTGGCCGGATTTAACATATTATGACCCAACTCGTTAAAAGATTGACTTTCTTTAAGATAAAGTCTAAAAGTTTAATCTTTTAATCTGATAAAATTAATTAGTTTTAATCTGTCAACTTTACCATTTGCATTAATTGGAAAATTATTAACAATATTAATAGATGAGGGAATCATATAATTAGGAATCTTTGTTTTTAGATAATTCACAATATCTGATACACTGCCTGAATAATTTTCAACAAATAAATGAATTTGCATTATATCCTGTTTATTTTTTATCGCAACTGCTGCAACATTTATTAGATTTGTAAACACTCTAGTAAAATGTTCAATTTCTCCAAGTTCAATTCGAAAACCTTGGATTTTTACTTGACTATCTAATCTTCCGACAAACATAAAAAAATTATTTTGGTTCAAAAAAGAAAGATCACCAGTGCGATAAAAAACTTTTTCTATGTTCTTATATTTATATTTGAAGAACATTTCTTTATTACGTTCAGGGTTGTTCCAATATCCTGATGTTAATTGAGCTCCAGCCAAGCAAAGTTCTCCAATCACACCTTTATCAACTTGCTGTAATTCCTCATTTATTATAATCGCATCCATCTTGTACATTGGCTGCCCAATTGACAAAATACCATTATAACTAGCTTCACTAATCTTTTCATTATAATCATATACTAAACAAAATACAGTAGCTTCTGTTGGACCATAAGCATTTATAATTTTACCGTTTGGAATACACCTTGACCATTCTGTAGCTAAATCTGAAAAAAGTGCTTCACCACAAAAAAGTGAATATTTAACATTCTCAAGCTTGATATCAGAAAAGTAAGGTCTTAAATAAGCTAGAATTGAAGGGAGCATACAAGCAAATGTAATTTTATAATTTTCAAGTGTCATATAAACATTTGCGTATTTTACTCCTTCGGATGAAACAGTATATACGCATGCACCTTTCGATAATGGTGCAGCATAACAAAATACGGAGAAATCAAAAGTTAAGTCAAACATTTGAATAAACCGATCTGTTTCGTCAATATTGTAATTCAATTGCGAAAAAGCGTCCAACATTGAAGCGACATTGCCTCTTGTTATTGGCACTCCTTTCGGGATTCCGGTACTCCCTGAGGTGAATAGAATATATGCAAGGTCTGTTTCTTCAACATTCGGAATATCTAAATTAAGTTCCTCTTCTGGAAGGTTACGTGTGTTTATTATATTAATTTTCAAAATCTTTGAAATCAATTTTATATTATCATCATCACCATTTGAAAGTATAGTTTTGATTTCTGTTTGATTGAGCATTGCAACATTTCGATCCAGAGGATTATTCGGATTCATGGGGACATAACCTTTTCCCGAAAACCAGCAAGCATATATTGAGGCGTAAGTTTCTATATCAGGAGTTTCAAAAGCAGCAATTGCAATTAATTTTTCATTTTTACAATTATTCTCTAATTCTGATCTAATCTTTGAAATTATTTTTGCAAATTGAAAATAAGTGTAATAAATATCCTTTATGCAAAAAGCATTTCTATCGCTAAATTTATTATATGAATTTAGAAATAATTCGAGCATAAAAAATATCCAATAATTT
>JAJYOQ010000015.1 GCA_021796135.1 Bacteroidota bacterium | reverse complement strand
AATTGCAGTAATTCTTAAAATGAGGTGTAACTAACGGATGGATAATTTGATAGAATGATAGAAAGAATTCGTATAACACCAAAACCTATGACAAATAATGAAAATATATTTAATGCTTTTTTCTTATTTTCATAAGATTCAAAAAGCCAAAATAATGAAAGCAAGCCTGCAAAAAGTTGAATAAAAAAAAGCGAAATCATCATACTAAAAGCAGTAGCAGCAAAAAGGTAAAAAATTATATTTAAATTAAATTTAGAATGAATCATAAAACTTTCTAATCTCTAAACTGCATTTCATAAAATTTTCTGTAAAGACCTTCAGAATCATTTATTAATTCATCGTGAGTTCCGGTTTGAATTATTGATCCTTTATCAAGGACTAATATTCTGGTGGCATTTCTAATAGTACTAAGCCTGTGAGCAATTACAAAAGTTGTTCTATTAATCATCATTCTTTCAATTGCCTCCTGTACAAGTAACTCGGATTCATTATCCAATGCCGAGGTAGCTTCATCAAAGATCATTATTTCAGGGTTTTTCAACAATGCTCTTGCGATAGAAATTCTCTGTCGTTGACCCCCAGAAATTTTTAATCCGCGTTCACCAATAACTGTATCATAACCTTCTGACATTTCCATTATGAATTCATGGGCATTTGCGGTTTTAGCCGCTTGAATAATCTTTTCAATTGGGTAATCACCTAGTCCATAAGCAATATTGCTTTTTATCGACTCGTTAAATAAAAATGTTTCTTGTGTAACAATCCCTAGTAAAGAACGAAGACTTTTTATTTTTATATCTTTAATATCTACATCATCGATTAATATTCTTCCTGCAGTAGGATCAAAAAATCTTGGAATTAAATCCACAAACGTAGATTTTCCTCCTCCGCTAGGGCCGACAAGTGCAATTATTTCTCCACGTTTAACAGTGAAATTTACGTCATTCAAGACTAATTCTGATGAATCGTCATAATGAAAATAAATGTGATCAAATTTTATATCTTCAGTAAAACTCTTTAAATCGACTGCTCCCGTTTTATCCTTAATTAAAGGTTCCGTATCTAAAATTTCAAATATGCGGTCGGCAGCTGCACTAGCTTCCTGGATTCTATTATTAACACTGCTTAATTCCTTTATCGGCGGCATTAATTGAAAAATCGCAAACAAAAACGTAATGAATTCACTAGCTTTAAGTGAATTATGCTGGAGGACCAATACACCGCCATAATAAATTATAACTGCACCAACAGCAACGCTAAGAAATTCCGTTATAGGTGAGGATGCATTTCTAATTCTATAAATGCGCAGCATAGTTTTAAAAAAACTTTTTGTTTCTTTGGTAAATTTTTGATTTTCATAATCTTCCATACCGAAGGCCTTGACTATTTTAACTCCTGATATAATTTCTTGCAATATACTCGTTATATCAGCCATCTTTGCCTGAACTATTGCGCTATATTTTCTCAATTTCAATCCAATCCATGCTATGATTAACATGGAAAACGGAAGGATAATAAAAGCCAATAGAGTCAACTGCCAGCTAATGCTTAATGCTATCCCAATAAAAACGATTATTGAAAGAGGTTCTCTAATCATATTTAGGAAGGTTGCCGAAATGCTGTTTTGCACTACTGTAACGTCATTGGTTATCCGTGAAATTAAATTTCCAACTCTCTCTTGTTTAAAAAAGCTCATAGGTAATTGATGAAGATGGGTATATGCTTTATCCCGAATATCTTTCATTGTACCCTGTTCAACGTATGCAAGAAAATATGCCTGAAAATAGCCGAATATATTTTTTATAAAGAATGTTATTAATACAAGCATAACAATTCTAAATAAGGCGTCTATCTTATTTCCCGCAAATACAAAGTTATTAAACGAAGTTGTTATATCTTTTTCAAAATTCATAATCCAATCCGGTAAAACACTCTTAGCCTGATTTATAGATATTGATTGTGAGGCTTCTAATTGAGTGCCCTGCTGCTGGAATAATGTATCGAGCAATGGAATGGTTAGATAAACAGAAAGTCCGTTGAAGATGGCAAAGAATATTGTACAAACTATAGAAACAGCCAGATGCTTCCAATATGGCTTAACAAATTTTAATATTCTTTTGTATGTATTCACAGGTCTTTATTGTGCGGCATCTGCGGAATATTTCTTAATCCGCAGCCGCCTTTTAATTTAATTGTAAAAAAATCTTTTTGTGTATCTATTTTAATTATTTTAATTTCGGAATCCTTTTGAAATCCTTCATCAAATATCAGATAATCATTAACAATTAGAAAATCTTTTATTCCTCGTCCGTTCCAATTTTTAACTATTTTATTTTCTTTCGTTGAATATAAATAGATACTTGACTTTTCATTTCTTTCGTTTGATAATCCACTATCGGCAATAGATAAACTTTTTGTAGAAAAAATTAAATATTTGCTTTCATCAGAATATTCCGCATATCCAAGTTTCTGATTTGAATTAATAAAAAATTTTTCCTCAGGATGCGAATCCTGCTCAATTGAAATAACTTTTGAAGTATCCGTATATTCTATTTTATAATCTTTTCCGAATGAATAATATTGAATGTTTTTTATTGCTGGATTCGGGTATCCGTCTTTTGTTAAATCAAAGATTTTAACTTGACTTGATAATTCTTTTCCGAAAACATTATAAAATTGTATTTTCTGGTCTATATATGAAACAATCTTTTTATCAGGACAATTAAAAATAATCTTGAAAGCTGTTTTTGATTCCCATGACGTAAATATCTGTAATCCGTTTCCGAGATTCTTTATGAAGGAAACATCTGAGTTATAAGTATCGATTAAATATAATCTTACATTTGTCAGATATGGAAATACTCCAAGTCTATCAATATTTTCTGCTGTTAAGAAAAAAGCAAACTTCTTATTTGCCGAATATGAAAGCTCAATTACTTTCTCCTTAGCGTTAGACCATATTTGTATTGTATGCTTTTTATTAATATCAAATTTATATAGACCTGGATTTTTTCCTATATTACCTACAAATAGAAACGAGCTAAAATGCTCATATGAATTTTTTATTTGCTTACCAGATCCTTTTTCGTTCCTGTAGTTACTATTTTTGTTTGAACAACCACAAAAAACAGAGGCAAAAAATAATATTATAAATGAAAAATAGAATCCGATTCTTACCATCAATTAAAGCCAGCAATTTTCAAAAGCAAACTTAATATTAAGTTTATGAAATTCATAAAATAAGACCATAAAGGACTATAAATTATGAACATAAGAATAATTGATCCGTATATCCCAAGTTTTAATATTTGAGCAGTATATTTATTAGGAAAAAGATCAAATAATATGAAAGAACCATCTAAAGGAGGAATTGGTATTAAATTAAAAGCAAACAGAAAGATATTTAAAAATACTCCATACCAAAGAAAATTCAAGAAATACTTAGAACTACTTAGACCTGAATGAAATACAAAAGTAAAAATCATTAAAAAAATTAATGCAAGTATTAGGTTGGAGACAGGCCCGGCGGCTGAAACTATAGCATCATCTTTATAAGGATCTTTGAATTTTGATCGATTGACGGGAACGGGCTTAGCCCAGCCAATCAACGCAAATCCTGAAGCCAATGAAGCAAGAGGCATAATGTAAGTCCCCACTAAATCAGCATGTTTAAATGGATTTAAAGTTAATCTACCAAGGTTTTTAGCGGTATCATCTCCTTTCATATTAGCAAAAAAAGCATGTGCAAATTCATGAACTGAAATTGATATAAAAAATAAGGGTAAAAAAGTTATGAATGATATTAACTTTGCGGTTATGTGAATTCCTGTCAAATTATCCTCTTGGATGATAGTCTTTGTGAACTTGTTTAATATATTCCCGGTCTATGTGTGTGTAAATTTGTGTGGTTGAAATATCTACATGCCCGAGCATTTCCTGAACCGCACGAAGATCAGCTCCGCCTTCTAGTAAATGGGTTGCAAAAGAATGTCTGAATGTATGGGGGTGTATTTGCTTAGATATTCCGGCTTCCGCAGTATATTTATTAACAATTTTCCAAACTCCCATTCGGGACAATTTGTACCCATTATTATTTAAAAAAACATAATTTTCACTTTTCATTTTCTTTTGAAGCAACACACGGCTCTCAACCAAATATCTGTTAACCCAAATAATTGCACTACTTCCGACCGGAATTAATCTTTCTTTTGAACCTTTTCCGAATACACGGATTATTTCCTCAGAAAAATAAAGATCGGAAATCTTTAGATCAATAAGTTCCGAAACCCTTGTGCCGCAGGCATATAAAAGTTCCAGTAAAGCTTTATCTCTTAAACCTAGTTTATTTTCAATATCCGGCTTAGATAAAATTAGGTCAACTTCCCTTACAGAAAGTACTGCTGGAAGACTTTTTTTTAGTTTTGGTGAAGAAAGTTTTTCAACCGGATTATTTTTAATATAATTATTCTTTACTAAATAAAGGAAAAAACCTTTAAATGAAGAATAATATCTGGCTGCAGAACTGCTTGCAATTCCAAGGTTATTTAGCGCTTTAAAAAATGCGGATAAATGTTTATAATCAATCTCCGATGGGTCAGAAATTCCAAAATCATTTAAGTAGCGAAATAATGATGTTAAGTCGTTTTTATAAGCAGAGATAGTATTTGGAGAAAGATTCTTCTCGAGTCTAATTATTGATAAATATTCCTTCAAAAAAATTTCCATTATTCCTGTTTATCGTCAATTTTCTTTTCTAACTCTTCCTGTTTAGGATATCTAATTCTACGGTGCTGCTGACCTACTAGAATTCCAACAAATGATTCTTTAATTTTTGTTAAGTCATTTAATGTTATAGGTGCATTATCTAATTGATCCCCTTCGATTCTTTCCTGAACAAGATTATTAATGACATTTTCAACCTTTGCAGGGTCGGAATCTTCAATTGATCTTACGGCTGATTCACAACTATCTGCTAGCATGACAATTACTGTCTCTTTTGTACAAGGTTTAGGTCCGGGATATCGGTAATTATTAATATCTACTTTTTCTTCTCCGTACATTTTCTTTGCTTTATCATAGAAATAATATATTACGGTAGTTCCATGATGCATCGGAATAAAATCAATAATTTCTTTAGGTAATTTATATTCTTCTGCAAGAGATATTCCCTCTTTGACATGACGGACAATTAAGCTGACACTCTCTTCGGGTGATAAATTCTCGTGGACATTTATATTATTCAATTGATTCTCAACAAAATTCTGAGGCATAATCGTTTTACCGATATCATGATAATAGGCACCGACCCTTGCAAGAAGCGGATTAGCTCCGATACTCTCAGCCGCTGCTTCTGCGAGTGTACCCATAGTCATTGAATGACTAAAGGTTCCGGGAGCTCTTCGTGCTAAATCCTTAAGCAAAGGTCTGTCAAGATTTGATAGTTCAACTAAAGTTAAGTCTGTTGTTATATTAAAAATCTTTTCAAAAAAGACTAATAACCCATAAGTGAGGATAGGACTTATTAAGGCATTGGTACCTGCAAAAGCCATTTCAATAAGCATAGTATGAGCCGGGGCAAATCTTTCAAAACCATATGCCAAAATTGCTATTATATATCCTATTAGAATAAAAACAAATGATCTAAAAATTTGTGAACGGTTCTTTATATCACGAACAGAATAAACCGATAAAGCTCCTGCGAATAAATTCATTGCTGCAAAAGTATAATCATTACTGCGCAATGCTCCTAGAATTAGCACTATAACTACTGTACTGTAAAATCCAACTCTTGAATCAAAAATTATTGTTAAAAGCATTGAAGCAACGGGCATGAAAATCAAGAATTGTATGGGAAAATTTACAGTAACCTGATTTATTAAAAATGCTATTGCAGAAACAAATACAATATTTATTGCCAGCAATAAAATTTTTATATTATCATTAAATATCCTTTTCCTAAAAAGAAAAAGATATATAACCAAAAGTGTCAAGAGGGAAGAAATATGTAGAACTTGTCCCAAAAATTGTAATATTGTGCCTTCACTGCCCGCCTGTTCCCCCATTGCTTCTTTATAAGAATCTATTTTTAATTTTACATCTTTTGTTATACGGTCGTGTTTGGCAATTATTCTCTCATTCTCATTTATAATTCCGCTATACTTTGAAACGTTCCCTTCCGCTTGTTGTCTTTCTTCTTTTGTTAATTGAGGACTATAAACTATATCAGCTTTAATAAAGTTGGAGCAATATTCAGATAATAATTTCTTTAATCCTTGAGGGGCTTCCAGTTTTTGAATAATATTTTCTGCCTGAGCTTTTGCAGAGTTAATACTATAAACATGGCTTAATTTCTCAATTTTATCGACGCTTCCTATTCGAATTGAAATTGTGTCATTGCCCATTGGAGTAAGAGCAGAATCAATTATTCCTCTATTATAAATTAATTTTAAAATGTTTGCAGCCTTAGTGGTAATATTTTCACGAATCAAAACTGAAGGCTCAATCTTTTTATTTTTTATCCAATTTTTAAGAAAATCATAAGAAGTGTTAGAAAAGAAAGTAATATTTATATCTTTATTCTGAGGATTAGATAATTTTGATTGAATATCTTTTGATAAAAAACTTCCATAAGAGTTCACAGAATCAATTTCTTTATCTGCAATAAAGTTATTTTCCAAAAACACTGGGTATACACTTCGGGCAGCAGATCTAATTTGAGATTCATATATCTGTGGATCTTTTAATATTGGGAAACTAAATGGAGCAATTAAATCATCATGAATCCAAATTGTCCCGACAGTAACCTCAGATTCAATTGACTCGCCTTTAGGAAACATTAAAGCAATTAACAATACAGCTGCAAGAGCAATAGTCAATTTTACCCTAAGGCTCGATCTAATTTTTGAAACTTTTTTCATATTAAATAGTATTAGCAACCGGCATAAATTGCCTTTTCCGATGAATAAATCAAAAGATCTTATTAAATATGAGACAATATAATAATTTTTGAAATAGAACTCATTAATTATTTTATTCTCCAGCAATCTCTAATTAGGTTTGCCTCTGAACTTTCCCCAGCATAATGAAGTTTGTACATTTTTTCAATCGTTTTTAGTAAAGAAAAATGATTTATCCTTTCGTTATAATTTCCGCCCTTTACTTCTTGACCAATGAATAAAGTAGTTATCCTATTTGTTGACGTATTATTATCTTCATCAAATGTAAGTACAAATAGACTATTATTTTTCTTTGCCCATTGAATATAACCATCAAGATTCTTTTTAAGCCATGCATCGGCTCTAATAATTCTTTCGGGTTCTTTTCCGTCGTGCATGTCGTTCAATTGATTCGGGATAACAAAGGAAACATCCGGCAAAAACTTATAGTTTTTCGGAAATGAAGTAAACGGCAAATTATCTTCTTTAGGGATCCCATTTACTTTGGAATCTTGCCAGTTTACCCAGGGATTATGTTTTCTGGCATAAGAACCAGAAAATTTACCATTATAGCCAATCTCTGGCAAGTCTTCACTATAACCAGCAAAAGAATAGCCGTTCTTCAATAATTCTGCCCCGAGATTTGGAGTTTTAAAAGGAAAAACTTCGGGTAATTGATCGTCGGCAATTCCATTAACAGAACCGGAAAATAATGCCAGGTAATTTGGCTGGCTAGGATGAGTAACTGCATATGACTGTGTAAAAAGTGCACATGATTTACTTTTGATTAACAAATTAATATATGGAGAATTTTTCGATCCCACTATTTGGTTAAACGAGTGATTTTCTAGTATAACAATTACTATATGAGTAGGTCTTGGTTGGGAATATGTGAATTCTTCAAAACTAGTTATAACTAAAAGATAAATAACAAATAAGAATATTCTCTTTATCATAATATTTCACTTTTTTTTATTATTATTACTGCAAGCTAAAGGAATAATGATATAAATTCCATAGCTTTTTAAATATTAAGAATTTATTAATACTTGAAATAATAATACATATAAACACCAACTAATCTTCACGTTATTTTTAAATATTTCTAGTACTTTGCGAAAAGAAGATTTAGACTTAAATTTCAAATAGAAAATTTTGAGTTAAACCGGAATTTACAAAATTTCGAATTTTTTAACATTTTAAATTATGTGAGGTCATCATGTTCGATGAAAATTATAAATTTACTTGTGTAGATAGATTTTTAAAATATGTAAAATACGATACTCAATCTGATGAGGAATCAACAACTTTCCCATCCACTGAAAAACAAAAAATCTTACTTGGTGATTTAGCTAAAGAACTTCAAAAATTAGGTTTAAAAGATGCAGCTATAGATGAGTGGGGTTATGTTATGGCTACTCTACCGTCAAATTCGGATAAAAAAGTTCCGGTTATAGGGTTCATTGCACATGTTGACACTTCGCCCGCTGTTACCGGCGCAAATGTTAATCCCCAAATCCTGAAAAATTATCAAGGAGGAGATATAAAATTACTAAATGATAAAAACCAAATTATTAAAGCAGAAGATAATCCTGACCTTGCCGATATGATAGGTTTTGACATTATTACGACAGACGGGACAACTTTACTCGGAGCCGACAATAAGGCAGGTGTAGCTGAAATTATGGACGCAGTAAATTATTTTCTTACACATCCCGATATTAAGCATGGAGATATTAAGATATGTTTTACTCCTGATGAAGAAGTCGGAAGAGGTACTGAAAAATTTGATGTGCAAAAGTTTGGAGCATTCTGTGCATATACAGTTGATGGTCAAACCAGAGGCGAAGTTGAGATTGAATCATTTAGTGCAGATGCGGTAACTATAAAAATACACGGAAAGAATATTCATCCCGGATATGCAAAAGGTAAAATGGTAAATTCAATCAAGGTAGGTAATGCAATAATTGAAAGCTTACCTAAAGATAGACTGTCTCCCGAAACTACCGAAGGAAGAGAAGGTTACGTACATTGTACCGGTTTTAACGGAAATGAAGAATCTACCTTTTTGAAATTCATAATTAGAGATTTTGAAACAAATAAATTAGCTGAATATGAAAATCTTCTTAAGGAATTGACTGAAAAGGCAATTAGTAAATTTCCGGGTGCTAGATATGAGTTTGAAGTGACTGAACAATATAGAAATATGAGGGAAATTCTCGACCAATACCCAGAAGTTGCCAATAATGGATTAACTGCAATGACTCGATTAGGGTTAAAAACGATTCAAAATCCAATCCGCGGTGGTACTGACGGTTCACGACTTTCATTTATGGGTCTCCCTACACCTAATATTTTTGCAGGCGAACATTCATATCATTCAAAATTAGAGTGGATTGCTATCCAGGATATGGAAATGGCAGTTAAAGTTATTATTGAAATTAGCAAAGTTTGGGAAGAAAAAGGAAAATAATCAGTAATTATATAAACATTCTAAATAAATGAAACAAAAAACACCTAACTCTAAAACCGTATCACCCAAAACTAGCAAAGTCAATTTCCCAGAGTTAATGGCTCCTGCCGGTAATTGGACAATGTTGACAGCGGCTGTCCATGCGGGAGCTAATGCGATTTACTTTGGAGTTGAGATTTTAAATATGCGGGCGAAGGCTGTTAATTTTACCACTGAAGAACTTCCTAAAATTTCTGCATATTGCAAAGAGCGGAATGTAAAAACCTATTTAACTCTTAATACAATTGTTTACGAAGAGGAAATTTCTGAAGCTGAAGATATTATTTCAGCGTGCAAAAATTCTGGAATTGATAGGATTATTTGCTGGGATTTAGCTATTTCCGAAATATGCAAGAAATATGAAATGCCTTTTTGTATATCAACGCAGGCTTCCATCTCTAATTCTCTGAGCGCTAATTTTTATAAAAGTTTAGGTGCCGTAAGAGTCGTTCTTGCACGTGAATGTTCACTTGAAGAAATAAAAAAAATCCGCAAATCAACTGATCTTGAAATCGAAGCATTTATTCATGGAGCAATGTGTATTGCTGTCAGCGGAAGATGCTTTATGAGTCACCATCTTTTCGGAAAAAGCGCTAACAGAGGAGAATGCATACAACCATGCAGGAGAGAATATGAGATTATTGATAATTCAATCGGTAAATCAATGATTATCGGAGAAGATTATGTTCTATCTCCTAAAGACTTATGCACTATAGAATTTATTGATCAGTTAATTGAATCCGGTATTGATTCTTTTAAAATAGAAGGAAGAAAAAGAAGCCCCGAATATGTTGCAAAAGTTGTCTCCGTATATAGAAAGGCAATAGATTTATATTTTGAAGGAAAGCTTAATATAGAAACAAAGAAAGAATTATTATCTGAATTAGAAAAAGTATACAATCGAGGTTTTTCATCCGGATTCTATTTCGATATACCAAGTTCAACAGAATATGCAGATATTTATGGAAGCAAAGCAACAACCCGTAAAGAATATATCGGAAAAGTTTTAAACTACTTTAAAAAAGCCGGTGTTGTTTTCATTTCATTGGAATCGGGAAAAATATCTCTTGAAGATGAAATATTAATTATCGGCTCGACAACAGGAGTTGTTTCAACAAAAATTACGAATATCCTTAAAGATGATATAAAATCTCCGGAAGCAGTAAAAGGAGATAAGATCACCTTACCTTGTAACGAAACCGTTCGCCCTAACGATTTGGTATATATTGTAAAAAATATAACTCCTAAATTGTAAATTTCAGAGCAAATCTTTCAATGCTTTATTATCAGCAATGAATTATTCTTGATATGAAAAAGAAAAATCATCTCCAAAACGAAAAAAGCCCTTACCTTATCCAGCATGCTGAAAATCCGGTTGATTGGTACCCCTGGTGTGATGAAGCTTTTAACAAAGCTGAAAAGGAAGATAAGCCGATTTTCCTTTCCATAGGATATTCTACCTGCCATTGGTGCCATGTAATGGAGAGAGAGTCTTTTGAAGATGAAGAAGTTGCAAATTTAATGAATAAATATTTTGTATCAATTAAGGTTGATAGAGAAGAACGTCCGGATATCGATAATATTTATATGAAGGTTTGCCAAATGATTACCGGCAGCGGGGGTTGGCCATTAACAATTATAATGACCCCCGATAAAAATCCATTTTTTGCTGGGACTTATTTTCCAAAGAAAAATCGTTATCAACGGATTGGATTAGTGGAATTAATTCCTCAAATTATTGAATTTTGGAAAAACAAGCGAGATGATGTTTTAAATTACACAAAAGAAATTTCAACTTCACTCATTAACGATACTTCATCTTCGATTGAAATAAACCTTGATGAGTCAATTTTTGACAAAGCTTTTAATAATTTTGTAAGCATGTTTGACAACAATTTTGGCGGTTTTAGCTCTGCACCAAAATTTCCCACACCACATAATTTGTGTTTCCTTTTAAGGTATTGGAACAGATGGAAAAATCCTCTTGCTCTTAAAATGGTTAAAAAGACACTGATTGAGATGCGAAAAGGAGGGATTTATGATCAAATTGGGTTTGGATTTCATCGCTATTCAACAGATAATAAGTGGCTAGTTCCCCATTTCGAAAAAATGTTATATGACCAGGCACTACTATCAATCGCATATACTGAGACTTATCAAATTACCCGAGAAGAAATTTTTCAGATTTCGTCAGAAGAAATATTATCCTATATACTTCGAGATATGACTTCCCCGGAAGGAGCGTTTTATTCGGCGGAAGATGCTGACAGTGACAAAGAAGAGGGAAAATTTTATTTATGGACAAAAGAGGAAATCCAAAATATACTGACAAATAGCGAAAGTGAGTTTCTAATAAATATTTTACATATAGAAGAAGCCGGCAATTGGATAGACCAGTCATCCGGAACAATGAACGGTACAAATATCCCGAATCTCTTAAAATCCAAATTCGAATTATCAAAAGATTTAATACAACAAATTAAACCTATTAGAAAGAAGTTATTTGATTACAGAGAAACTAGGATTCACCCATTTAAAGATGATAAGATTCTAACCGATTGGAACGGTTTAATTATTTCGGCTTTAGCAAGAGCTTCACAAGCATTCGATAATGAATTATACAGCAAAGCCGCCGAAGTTTCTGCTGATTTTATTATTAAAAATCTAATAGATAATGATGGTAAAATATACCACTCATATAAAAATGGGATATCAGTATTTACATCTACTGCAGATGATTATTCATTCTTTATTTGCGGCTTAATTGATTTGTATGAGGCTACTTTCAAGACAATTTATCTAAAAAAAGCAATTGAATTATCAGAATATTTTATCAAACATTATTGGGATTCAATTAACGGTGGATTTTTCTTTACAAGCGATGATTGTGAATTAATTATAGCAAGACAAAAAGAAATTTATGATGGTGCTGTTCCATCGGCTAACTCGGTGGCAATTCTAAATTTATTAAAGTTGTCTAAATATACAGGAAATTTAAATTATGAAAACCATGCTTTAAAAATAATAAAAGTATTCTCCGCAAAAATTGATAAATCGCCAACCGCATTCACACAAGCTTTATCCGGATTAGATTTTGCCCTTGGAAATTCATATGAAATTGTAATAGCAGGAGAAAAAGAGACAAATGATTCAGCAGATATAATCAGAGAAGTAAGGAAAATATTTCTGCCGAATAAAATAATAATTTTTAAGTCTTCTGAGAATAATGAGATTTTAGATATTGCACCATTTGTCATAAATCAGAATCCAATTGATAAAAAGACGACATTCTTTCTTTGTCAAAATTATAATTGCAATCTGCCTCTAAATGAAATGGGGAAAATTAAGGAAGCAATTACCAGGTTATTGGTCTAAAGCCAAATGTTGGCTTTATTAGCACCACTCCTTAAAAAATATTTTTACTTTTATTCAAGTTATAAAAATTAAAGGGGATACCATTTCTGGTACCCCGAATTCAATAACTTTTATTTTATCATTACCATCTTTTTAACATCTGAAAATACTCTCCCGCCGGAATTTGAAGTTGCCTCAACTCTATAGATATAAACTCCCGATGCAAGTTTAGCAGCATTCCAAATTACTTCATGTGACCCGGCTGATTCAGCATTATTTACCAATTCAATTACTCTTTGCCCGAGGATATTATAAATATCCAGCTTAACCTTACTATCTACTGGCAAAGCGTATCTTATTACTGTAGAAGGGTTAAATGGGTTTGGATAATTTTGGTATAAAGAAAATTCAGTAGGAATATTCTTAGGTGTTTCTTTAACTGCTGTTAATTGAGTATTTGATAAAACTAAGATTTGTGCACTTGTAGCAGGGATAGTTACTTGATAATTCTTTAAAGCTGTTCCCGAAACAGCATAAGAAATATTGTTCAATTCATCGTTCAGAAAATAAGAGGACGTTGAATCAAAAGCCAGCTTATTAAGAGGCACTGAAATATTAGCAGTTTGCGAAGTTGATCCAAAATTTATATTTACAATTACGTTATTATTGCCGCTTCTTCTAAGATAAGAATAGACATTATTAGCGCCGGTATTACTTATTCTAATGTAATCACCTCTAATAAGAGCTGGATTATCTTTTCTTATATTAATTAGTTTTGAATAAAATGGACGTAAATTGTCCGGATCAGACCAATTTACATTTCCGCGATACGTCATTTCTCCAACTTCCTGCCCAGCATATAATTCCGGCACTCCCGGTATAGTTAGCAAAAGATCTGCAGCAGCTTTTGTATCTGCAACACCGAATTGGTTAATAAATCTTTGTTCATCCTGGTTTTCAAGATATCTGAACTGAGTGGCATTTGGCGGAAATTGGTTATTATTTAAATAAAAATTAATTGTTGAATCTAGCTGATTAATATTACCTGTGCCGTTAAAAATCCCTTTCATTTGAGCAAACCAATTCCAATCATATCCTGCATCAAACTTTGCATTAAAATATTGCGGTTTAGAAGCATCAGCTTCTCCTAATAAGAATACATCGGGTTTAATAGCTTTAAGCTGTGCTCGGAATGCTTGCCAATAAGCGGGTCCGGAAGGTCGAAGATCGTTTACACCCCACGCGACATCGCATCTAAAACCGTCAATATTAAAATTTTCAAGCCAGTATTTTGCCATTCTTAGTAAATATTCTCTTGTTGAAGCAGATTCATAATTAATTGAAGGTAGGTCGACCCAAGTTGCATAATATTCATAATTATTACTTTGATCCCATTCATAAAATGGATAGTAAGGAGAATTTTGTTTAAACTTATTTGCATCTAGCATAAATGGATGAAGATCTGAAGTATGATTAACAACATAGTCCATAATTACTCTTATGCCGTATTGATGAGCAGTATTCACTAGGTTATTGAAATCTTGTTTGGTTCCATATTGCGGAAGAATTCCATAATAATCTGTAATAGCATATCCCGGATTATCGGGTCCTAAATTATTGGTTGTCGGATGTATAGGTAAAAGCCAAATGCAATTAATTCCCAGCTGCTGTAGTTGCTGCATTTGTGAGGTAAGCGCATTTATTGTACCTGAAGCACTAAATGTTCTTAAGAATACACAATATATAATTGCACTATCTATCCAAGCAGGGTGCCAAATACTCATATTAGGTACATAAACGGAATCATTTACAATAAAGACACTCCTTGCCCACCCAGTGTCCTGATTAGAATTGACAGATCTTAATGTGAAATAATATTCACCTTTTGCTGCTGGAGCAGAAAATGAAATTGAAGAGTTGTTCACATTTGAAATATTTACTTGTGCCGGATTGGAAGAGTCCTGACTCCAATGATAGCTAAGACCGGTACCGTCAGGGTCTATTGTACTGTCTCCGCTCATTGTTATTGTATTTTGATTTACAGTTGAATATATTTTTACAATTGGAAGATGATTTACGATATAATTATAAATTATTGTATTGCTTGAGCTAATTCCGTTTCCGAAAGGAGTAGTTGCAGTAATAAGATTATTTCCTTCTTTTAATTTGATAAGAATATGAAATTCTTGCGCAAGATTTGTTATTGCGGTATATGAGGTATCATTGACTTTTAGATTGATGGTTGAACCTGACGGCTCGCCAACATAACCTGACACAGTTACTGTATCATAATATAGTGGTCCACCGTTTGCATAAATTTGAACAGATGGCGCTAGCCCTAAAAGCGAATCAATATCTGAAGGCGCTATGCCAATAAATCCGCGCTGATTACTCCCAATTACAGCTTCTGTGGGTCCACCTATTTGTGCGCTTGAACTATAATTTGCTATTAATCTCTGTTGAATTTGAGTATTTGCAAAAAATGCTGCGTCAAATACTAATGGATTATTTGGATATCCAATCCCAGCTTCATTAGGTCCCGGGTTTATGGATCCATTCTGATTTTTTAAATATGAATAAACACCAAAATACCATGCATTTTTATAAGTACCCATTACATTTTGGAGAACAGATAAAGGAAGAGTAAATTTAAATTCCCCGTTTGAAGCAGCAATGGGATCCATTTTGATCTTTAATGCTGATTGAAGCGGGACTCTTGATGTAAACAAATAATTCTCAGAAGTGGTATCCAGATATGCTGAAGCCGGAGACGATAATATTGCAAAAACTCCTCTGCCATTCCATTCCGGAATTCTAAGATTGATATATTGCGGAGCTTCTACATAAGTATTATCAAGTGTATTAACGATACTAAATCCTAATCGCGTATATGCAGAAATTTTACCCATCTTGATTGAAAAATTTAGTGAGTCCTTTCCGGGAGTATCAGTGATAGAAATCTCTTTGATATCAGCAGAACCCGAATCAATGCCTACAGGATAAGTATAGGTTCCGGGTCCTTTATCATCATTATCGCCGTCGACATAATGATAACCGGTATTCGGAGGATAAACTCCAAACACATAGGTAACAGGAGGAGCAGATCTGCCAGAGTAATCACTTCCAAAAAATGTCACAACATGTCTTCCTATTGAAGGATTTAATAAAGATATACTAATGTCAATATCTGTTCCCGAATATGACTCGTTGACTTGAGTTTGTATTCCGTCAACAACGGCATACACAGAAGAGAAATTTAGAAAACCTTTTAAGTCGCTTTGACTTAAAACAACAGATATATTGACAGAAGAAACCGGTGAGCTATAAATCGTGCCTGATGTAGGAACAAGTGAATGAAACCTAGGGAATGAATCAACGACTGCAGTTGCAATTGTTTCGTGATTAACTGATAGGTTAGGGTTGTCCGGGTCATTAGTATAAAGTCCGCCATTAATTACGTATACATACTCAAAAGGTTGGTCAATATTAAGATTGGTTGTAAATTTATAAACACCGCTGCTATCTGTATCTATAAGCGGATCTGCACCAAACGAATTAAAGGCTGATTTAATTGAAACACTAGAAATGCTGCCAAGAAATTTAAAGTTAGGACTTTTGGAATCAAATTGGAAAGTATAAGGAGCCGCAAGGATACTGTTTCCACTTACCTTAAAAGTAGTACTTAAAGATGTTGAATCACCGGCTATTGTATAAACCAATAAATTAGCTGTATGTGTTGCTGTTGAAAAAGATGTCGATGGAGTATATGTCAGAATTCTTGATGTAGTATCAAAATATTGAGCTGGGTTAGCCACCGTTACTCCGTCAATGCTAAAGATCATTTTAGACAAATCTAATTGGTCTTTATTTGCCCAGGAAATATTAGCTCTGATGGTAGGTTTTGTTTCAGAAATTGTTGTTCCTGTCATCGGCAAGAAATAATATATCATTGGGCTCTTTACATTAATAACAGAGTTATTAAAGTTCGAGCTTATCTTTGGATTAAGAGGATCCGAATAATAATTTATTACCCCACTTTGACCTATAGTATCCTTATATGTGACAAATTTATATTCGTAACCTAAAGGAAGCACTTGAATAGTTGTTGTCCAAAATCCAGGAGTTACCTGAGACATTTTAAAAACGCCGTTAGTCCAGTTATTAAATGCGCCATTCAATCCGACTCCTGAATCGCCAGGCGCTAATTTATAGCTAAACATAAAGTAAACCGGTATAGCATTTGGATCTCCGGGAGCATATTGGGAATACGTCTTAGAAAAAATCCCAGAAGCAATTATTAATATTAATATAAAACTTATAATTCCACTTTTAATATTTTTAGAATGGTAAAACTTGATCATATTTTCTCCTATGAAAATTATATGAATGGTTCGATTAATTCTGCAGGGATTGTAATTCTCAATAGCCAAAATTTTAATGAATTAAACTTACTTAAACGTTAAGCTATCATTTTGCAAATCCTTAATCCACTACCTAAATGTAGGTTTTTTTGTCGAAATAGTCTGAATAATTGAAATATACTACATATTTAGGTAGTGTTCTGCGGTCGCTTATCTAATAATATGAGAAAAAATGACTTTTTTGTGGACTAATTTATAACTGCATTATATGTATTTTTACAGACACTTTTTAATAGAATATCAAAAGTTGGAATGGTGTTTGAACCTGCGTATTTAAAATTATATAATTCCGGAGAGCTAAAGAAGAGGAATGATGATGCGGAAAAATTATTAATCTCCTGTAGAATTTGCCCACAGGACTGTTTAATTGACAGAACTAAAGATCAGCTGGGAAAATGTCTTAGTGGATACTTGCCTATTGTTTCTGCATATACGGCTCATTTTGGAGAGGAACCTGTTTTAAGCGGAACCAACGGAGCCGGGAATATTTTTTTTGGTAATTGCAATTTAAAATGCCTTTATTGCCAAAATTCCGATATAAGTCAAAACTGGAAGAATGAGAATAAAAATCAGGTGAGTTTTGAGCGACTCGCCGATATTATGATAGAGCTTCAAGAAAAAAAATGTCATAACATCGGATTAGTTTCGCCGACACATTTTGCTTCCCAGATAATTAGATCAATTGACATTGCTATCGGGAAGGGACTTAATCTGCCAATAATTTATAATACCAATGGATATGATTCTGTAGAAGTGTTAAAATTATATGACGGTATCATTGACATATATCTCCCTGATTTTAAGTATGGTAATAATGAATACGCAAAAAAGTATTCCAAGATTGACCGTTATGTTGATAAAACAAAGCTTGCGCTTAAAGAAATGTACCGGCAACTTGGTGATGAAGTAATTTATGACGGAAACATCTTAGTGCGAGGTATGATTATTAGGCATCTCGTTTTACCAAATGATCTTTCTGAAACAGAAGAAGTATTAAAATTTATTGCAAATGAACTGAGTAATAAGATTCATCTTTCAATAATGTCTCAATACTATCCGACTTTTCATGCTAATAGAGATATTTTGATTGACAGGACAATAAGAGAATCTGAGTATAATAGGGTTTTAAGACTGCTTGATAAATATGGTTTTGAAAATGTTTTTACACAGGAAATTGAAAGTTTTGAAACTTATCGGCCTGATTTTCAAAAGAACAGGGAGAAACCATTTTCTTTCTAATCCATCAAATAAAAAAATAATTTAGGTATAAATGTGTATAATCAAAAAGATTTTCCGGATAAAAAATTTCGAAACAGACTACTAGGTCTCCTTTTTGTTGGTGTTCTAATGGCTGCTCTTGATATTGCAATTGTTGGACCCGCTCTTCCTGCCATACAAAAACAATTTAATATTGATGAGAGGGCGGCAGCATGGATATTCTCAATATATGTCTTATTTAATCTTGTTGGAACACCTTTGATGGCAAAGCTTGCAGATACTATAGGGAGACGATCTATTTATATAATTGATATAACGCTTTTTGCTATCGGCTCTTTGATAGTTGCACTATCACCAAGTTTTTCAATATTACTTTTAGGCAGAGCAGTGCAAGGATTCGGGTCTGGCGGAATTTTCCCCGTTGCAAGTGCGGTAATAGGCGATACTTTCCCGGAAGAAAAAAGAGGAGGCGCATTAGGTTTAATCGGAGCTGTATTTGGAATTGCATTTATAATCGGACCAATTATTGCAGGTGTACTTCTAATGTTCAGCTGGCATTGGTTATTTATTATTAATATTCCGATTGCGATTTTTATAATTGCGGGAAGTTTTAAAATGCTATCTAATTCTAATAAAACACATAAAAATATATTTGATTTTAAGGGAATGATTCTGCTTGGAATTATTCTTGCTTCTTTCGCTTATGGGTTTAATCAAATCAATTCAAATACTATTATTAACAGCTTTGCATCTTTAAATGTATTCCCTTTTATTTTAATTCCCCTATTTTTATTACCATTTTTTATTTCAGCAGAAAAAAAGAACGATAATCCTGTACTGCGCATAAAACTATTTTACTCAAAGCAGGTAGTTCTTGTTTCACTTCTGTCTGTAGGAGCTGGAATAGTTGAAGCAGCTATCGTATTTGTTCCGCCTTTACTTGTTTCTTCATTTAAAGTCACGAGTTCTACAGCAAGTTTTATGCTTTTTCCCGTTGTATTAACCATGGCAGCAGGATCACCAACAGCAGGCAGAATGCTGGATAAAATGGGGTCAAAGTTGGTACTTATAATCGGTACTACATTACTTTCTTTGGGAATGTTCGGTTTAGCACTTATTAGCGGGAGCATTATTTTATTTTATATTACTGCTTCAATCAGCGGAATTGGAATGGGATTTTTGCTCGGAGCTCCATTACGTTACATTATGCTCAAGGAATCGCAAAAGTCTGAAAGAGCATCGGCGCAAGGAGTGCTAACTTTGTTTACAGGAATCGGACAGTTATTCGGAAGTGCATTAGTAGGAGCCGTTGCAAGCTCGCAAGGCGGAGGAGCATCTGGGCTTCATGCTGCTTATGGTTTAGTCGGAACTATTTTAACTTTATTAATAATTGCAGCCTTCAACTTAAAAAATCGTGCAGAAGAATTAAAAGTTAACTTATAGAGTTTTCCGATATAACCAATTTTACCAAGCATGATCAATTGTGAATACTTCCGTTTGAACTGGATGGTGAAGCAAATTAATTTTACTTAATAGATCTATATTAACCGGATATATCTTTGTATTAGCGCAATTTGATTTTGCCGGTTCGCCTGTACTCTCACACATTTTAATTTCCTGTACGTTTGACGGAATCTTAAAATTGCTATATTCAAAGCCGGGAATATTCCTTGCAATTTCTTCCATCATTTTTCCCCAGATAGGAGCGCAAGCTGTGCCTCCGTATTGAAAACCTCCGAATAATTTCCTTTTTGGATTATCAAAACCAATCCAAATAGCTGTTGTAAGTTTTGGGTTATAACCGACGAACCAAGCGTCAGTATAATTTTGAGTTGTACCGGTTTTACCGGCTGCAGTTCCTTTATAATATTTTCTTACAGAAGAAGCAGTTCCTTTATCGACGACATCTTTCAAAGCCGAAGTTAGTAAATATGAAGTTGCTGAATCGAGAACTGTTGCTGTATCAATTTGATTAGTGGAATATAATAATCTTCCGTTTTTATCTTCAATTTTTAGAATAGAAAAAGGTTTCGCATAAATTCCCTCATCAGCGAATACGGAATATGCAGCAGCCATTTCTATTGGACTTACCTCGCCGGTTCCAAGAGCAATAGAAGGAACAGCAGGAATATTTGATTTAATTCCTAATCTATGGGCAAAGCCGACCACAGAATCAGGAGAAGTAAGACGAGTAATTGAATATGCAGCGGATAAATTTATTGAATTTTGAATAGCTAATTCTATAGAAACAGGTTTTTGCGAAAACGATTCATCATCATTTTGAGGTTTCCATTCCATTGCTGTACCGGAGTCAACAACAATAGGCAAATCGGAAAGCGGTTCGGAAAGCGTATATCCTTTTTCAAGCAAACTGCCGTAAAGGAAAGCTTTAAATGATGATCCCGGCTGCCGGAAAATTTGTGTGGCCCTGTTTAAACCACGTGGATTTGATTCAAAATTACCGCCTATTTCAGCTCTTATCATTCCTGTTCCCGGTTCAATAGAAACTAATCCAATTTGCGAAGATTTCATAGACGCCGGAAAGTTTGCCCATTGAGAAGCTACAGAATTTTCGGCAGCTTTCTGCATATTGTAATTTAGAGTTGTAATAATCTTTAATTCATCTTTATCCAAGCTAAGTTTTTTAGGAGCAAGGATTTCGACTGCTTCTTTGCGAACGCTTTCCAAAAAGTATTTACCAAAATTGTCATTTAAATTTAATCCAAGAGGTGTCTGAATATATTTTTCATAATCATATTGAGATATTTTATTTTGGTCTAACAAATTATGCAAAACAATATTTCTTCTAGCTAGCATTTTTCCAGGATATTTTATCGGATCATATCCGCTAGGTGATTGAACTAGTCCTACCAGAGCGGCGCTTTCAGTAACTGAAAGTTGATCCGGAGTTTTTGCGAAATACTCTTCTGACGCAGCCCAAATTCCATAAGCTCCCCGACCAAAGTAAACAGTATTCAGGTACATTAAAAGGATTTGATCTTTAGAATATTTCTTTTCTAATTCCCTTGCTAATTTTATTTCCTCCCATTTACGTGAAATTGTTCTAACATTAGATAAGAATAAATTCCGGGCAAGCTGCATGGTCAAAGTACTCCCGCCCTGAATATGCCCCGTTATAGTTTTAAAAATACCGCGTAAAATACCTTTGATAGAAACGCCATCGTGATTATAAAAATCCCGATCTTCAGTAGCAATTAAAGACCAAATAACATACTTTGAAATGTAGCCTGTACTAAGAGCATCGACACGATTTTTTTCACCGTAAAATCCGATTAAATGCCCATCGGAAGTCACAGCATAAGAAGAGTATTGGATATTAATTTGGGGTAAATCCTGAGGATAAGCATTCAGATTAAAACTTAATATAAGGAGAATTATTATAAAAAATAAAATTAAATATTGGGTTTTAAGTACTTTTACTAAGCGCATTATATGATTACTTGTAATAATTTTCATAACAAAAATACGCAATTATTGCGAAAATTTTGTTATTATCGAAATTTTTGAATATATAACGTGATTTTAGGATGATAATCATTTGAAATAAAAATTCAAAATACTCATTTTTTACTTTGAAAATTGGAAATAATGATTAAATTTGAAACTACTTTAAGAGTAATTGTAGTTTATTACTTGTAATGGGACTCTAAAAATGAAAGATTTTTTTAGTGTACAGGAAATTGCAGTTTTGTTAAAAATTAGCAAATCTTCCGTATTATATTACATAAAAACCAAAAAATTAAAAGCTATACGAGTCGGCAAAATTTTTATTATTTCCCGCGAAAATTTCGGTATATTCCTAAAAGAACAGAGAGCAAAAAAGAAGAATAATGAAGAAAATCAGCCGCGTTTTGATTTTAACTGAACCTAAATTTGTAAAAAGACGTCTAATGAACAAAATAGGAAGAGATTTAGGCTGAAATGTGATCTAAAATTCTCATTATACAGGATATAATTTTTGCCTTACAAAAATATAATAGATTTCTTTATATTAGTATCTTGTTT
>JAJYOQ010000275.1 GCA_021796135.1 Bacteroidota bacterium | reverse complement strand
AAATTTGTCCTTTAAATTTGTTATAATCAGGATGAGCAATCATTTCTGTAAAATAATTAGAGATTTGCCAAACATTCGGAGCAATAGACATATTATTGTCATTAAGAACTACAATTAAATTAGATTTGGTAAAACCGCAATTATTCATCGCTTCATAAGCCATTCCGCCAGTCATTGCACCGTCACCGATAACAGCAATAACCTTTTTTGATTCGTTTTTCAAGTCACGGGCAACAGCCATTCCAAGAGCAGCCGAGATTGAAGTGGAAGCATGTCCTGCACCAAAAGTATCATATATGCTTTCGCTACGCTTTAGAAATCCGCTAATCCCGTTAAGTCTTCTGATATGTTTAAGAGCTTCTTTTCTTCCGGTAAGAATTTTGTGAGGATAAGCTTGATGACCCGTATCCCAAACAACTAAATCCTCAGGAGTATTAAACACTTTATGAATAGCCACTGTTAGCTCAACAGCCCCCAAACCACCGCCAAAATGCCCGCCTATTTCTGAGATGGTATCTATTAAATATTCCCGAATATCAGAGCATAGAATTTTTAGCTGCGCCAAATCAAGTTGTCTAATATCAGCAGGATAATTTACTTTTGACAATATTTTATATTTTTCATTATCAATCATTAATAAATTCGTTACCTTTCTTTTCCCTCAAATTCTTCTTCATCAGTTGTCAATTTATCCATTTTTTTCTTGAGTTGTGTAATTTTTAGTTCAGCTTCATTTAGTGTAATAACGCATTCTTTTGAAATCTCAATTCCCTCTTCATAAAGAATTATAGCTTCTTCAAGTCCTATATTTTCACTTTCCAACAGTGCGGATATTTCTTCCAGCCTTTTTAATTTTTCTTCAAAAGACCCTTTGGATATTTTTTTTGTCATCTTAAATGAATTATTTATTATTTTTTGAATTTAATATAATTTCATCATCATAAAATTTAAGGATTGTTTCCCGGGCTGCAAGAAAATTTTCTGCACGGGTTATAAATTTAGAATCTTGCTTTACCAAAACAAAACCTTTTTTTAACATTTTCTTTATATCATGTGAGTCTAAAGATTTTGTTAAAAAAAGAACCTTATTTTTTAACTTTAGAACTATTTTATCAAAATTTCCGGTGAGTTTATAAATTGTTCCGTCAATCTGTTGTGATTTCCTTCTTAATAAATCGAGAGGCATTCTAAATCCATAAGAATCCAAATAGTTTTGAATAATTGACCGATTATAAGTTACAAATTCATCAATGTTTCGGGCGGAATTATATGAAAATTCATTTATAAAGGCAAAAATTTCTTCTTTATCTCTTGTTGCAATTTCCATTGCCACGCTTGGAGTTGATGCTCTATAATCAGCTACATAATCTGAAATAGTTGTATCAACCTCATGTCCTATGCCTGAGATAACTGGAATTTTTGAGTTGAATATTGCTCTTGCTACTATTTCCTCATTAAAAGCCCAAAGGTCTTCAATCGACCCTCCGCCTCGGGCAACTATTATTATATCTATATCATTTTTTTTATTTAGAATATTTAACCCTTCAACAATGCTTTCTGCAGCACCGTTGCCTTGCACCTTTGCAGGTGCAATTACTAATTCGACTAACGGGAATCTTCTTCTTAAAATACTAATCATATCCCTCAAAGCAGCACCGTCAACTGCAGTAACAACACCGATACGTTTCGCAAAGTCAGGAATAGGTTTTTTATATTTTGAATCAAATAAACCTTCATTAGATAATTTCTGTTTAAGAACCTCAAAGGCAGTGTTTAATTCTCCTGCTCCTGCAGGTTTCATCGAGCGAACATCAAACTGATAATTTCCTCTAGGTGGGTAAACAGTTATCCTCCCGCTGATTACTACTTTCATTCCGTCCTGTGGAGTAAAAAAGACATTACTGTTCATTCCTTTCCACATAGTACATGAAATAACAGCAGACGCATCTTTCAAGTTAAAGTACCAATGTCCCGAAATATGTGCTTTATAATTTGAAATTTCGCCTTGTACTGCTACATAAGAAAAATCTTCTTCAAGTGTTTGCTTAATTTGCTTAGTAAGTTCTGAAACGGATAATATTTCAATTGAGTTCGACATTTTATAATATTTTACTAATAATGTGAAAATAAAATAATGGGTTCCCCTATCGAGGGAATGAAAGATTGGAATCTCCTTATGTCAAATTGCATCTTTGTAGCTTAAGAAAAATTTATTTTAAAAATATACTGAAAAGAAGCTGGAATAAAGACCGATAGAAATTTCACTAAATTGAGAGCCAGTACTTCCTGGCTGGACATTATATCTGTACCTAGTGTATAGAGTAAATGTACTAAGTAATCTAACCAGCCCTAATGAAATTTCACCGCTAATTCCGTTATAACCTTTAAAGTTTGTAAACCAGTCAACTCCCGGAGATATATATTCAATAAAAGGAATCGGAATAATTTCTTTATATCCAATACGGAAAAAATTTTTATTGTCCGTATTAAATATGTACGAGTATTCAGCAGAAAAATATCCATAAGGGTAAAGAAAATTTTGGGAACGAAAAGAGATAAGCGGAATTTCTTTTGTTAAACTAAAACTATTCCCTTTCGATGTAATTACAAAAACCGGATCAGGTATTGCAAAAACTGTAGCCCCAAAAAGGCACAATAATAAAAAATTAGAATCTCCCTCTTCTATTTTTATATCTTTCGGTAATTCAAATGTATTTATATCGCTTTTAGTAATATTGCTTGCAGAATCTTCGACGATAATATAAAAAGGAATTTCTTTTTTATTGAAATGCAGTTTTGATATATCAACTTTCAAATTATGATCCTCGACCGGAACATCAGAAACAACATATGTGTACTTATTGTCAATAACAACCTTTGATTTGCAATTTATACTTGTATAAAAGGAAAGTAAAAAAGTATGCGGTTTCTCCGGTGTCACATATGAGTCTATAACTGTAATTTCAACAGAATCTTTATCTATTGATATTGAATTCTGTGCAAAAATCGGTAAATACGATGCTAAAATGAGCAAAATAAAAATGTTTTTTAGCATAAAAATTCCTTTCCGGGGAAGATTTAGAAGAAACTATAAGTATAAGCAGAAAATAAAAATTTACTCAAAATATTTTATAGCAAAAATAAAGATTTATTTTGCAATAATATATATTTAATTAGAAAAAAGTTATTGAATTGCTTTCTTAATATCTGAGATTAAATCTTCAATATCTTCTATACCTACAGAAAACCTAACCAAACTATCTGTCAGCCCCATTTTTTCTCTTTCTGTTTTTGGAACGGAAGCATGAGTCATACTTGCCGGATGGCTGATTAAGCTTTCAACTCCACCCAGACTTTCACCCAATGTAAAAATTTTAACATTATGTAAGATTTTCTTAGCTAATTCAATATTCCCAAAATCAGCTGAAATCATTCCGCCGAAGCCCCTCATCTGTTTTTTTGCAAGCTCATGCTGAGGATGATTTACTAGACCCGGATAATAAACCATTTTTGCAATACCGGAATTTTTTAAAAAATCAGCAAGTTTTATTGCGTTTTGATTATGTCTTTCCATCCGAACTGCTAAGGTTTTTGTTGAACGAAGCACAAGCCAGCAATCGAAAGGAGAAGGAACCGCACCAATTGAATTTTGAATATATCTTAAGCGATCATGAATTTTATCGGATGCAGTTACAATAATCCCGCCGATAACATCACTATGTCCGTTAATATATTTTGTTGAACTATGCAAAACTATATCACAGCCAAGTAATAGCGGATTTTGGAAATATGGGCTCATAAAAGTATTATCAACTACAGAGATAATGTTGTATTCTTTGCAAATTTTAGCTGCTGCAGATAAATCGGTCAGGTTCAGCATAGGGTTAGTGGGAGATTCAAGATATACCATTTTAGTATTTGGAGTAATGGCATCAATAATATTTTTGACATCACTTGTGTCCACCCAGGAAAATTTTAGTCCATAATCTTTCATTACTAGTTCGAATAAGCGATATGTACCACCATAGACATTATTAGAGACAACAATATGATCTCCAGCCTTAACTAATCCCATTAAGGCGTGAGTGGCAGCTACACCAGAACTAAATGCAATACCGTATTTCCCTTTTTCAAGTGCAGCAATATTTGCTTCCATAGCTTGCCGCGTGAAATTTTGAGTCCTGCCGTATTCATAGCCCTTATGTTTACCAAGTTCAGCCTGTGCATAAGTAGAAGTTTGATAAATCGGTGTAATTACTGCTCCCGTAACCTCATCGGGTGCTTGCCCTGCATGTATTGCATCAGTTGAAAAGCCCATATGTTTCCTTAAATATTGTTATGAAAAGTTTGCGTATTCAATAATATCATATCTTGTAATAATATCTATAATTCTTCCGTATTCGGTAACAAGCACTGCCGGGGAATCCCCCAAATATTTTTTTACCACATTTAATTCCGTTCTTTCATCAAGAGTAGGAAAACTTTGTTCCATTACATCTTCAATATTTGAATCAAGAAAAGCCGGATTTCCCAATAACATAGACATTAACTTAGCCTCTCTTATGCTGCCCACAGACTTACCAGATTCTAAAACAGGCAGCTGAGAATATCCTTTTTTGTTAAGTACTTCAACAGCATCTTTAACTTTATCCTTTGCGAGTAATGAAACTAACTCAAAATTTTTCCCATTATGCTTTGCGCGAGAAACATCTCTAAGAGTCCTGAAGTCAGCAGGCAGCAGTCTCTTTTCTCTGAGCCATTCATCACTATGAAATTTAGTAAGATACCTTTCGCCGGTATCGCACACAACAAAAACTATGACTGCATTTTCATCCAAGTTTTTAGCAACTTCAAGTGTTATACCCAGAATTGTTCCTGTACTTCCGCCGCAGAAAATTCCTTCCTCCTTGGAAAGCAATCTTGCAAAATTAAAGGAATCTTTATCGCTTAAATTGTAGATTTTATCAATATATTCAAACTGAACATTTTTAGGGAGACAGTCTTGCCCAATTCCTTCAACAAGGTAGGGATTGCCTTTTGCTCTAACCCCAGTCTCTTTAAATTCACTTAAAATTGACCCTATAGGATCAGCACCTATTATTTGAATACCGGGATTTTTTTCTTTTAAATATTTTCCTACTCCGCTGATTGTTCCTCCGGTACCAATACCTGCAATAAAATGCGTTATTTTTCCATCAGTTTGATCCCAGATTTCAGGACCGGTGGTTTGATAGTGGACCAGAGGATTCGCAGGATTAGAATATTGATACATAAAAATTGAATTCGGGGTTTCTTCATTAATTTTCCTGGCAACTGTTATATAGTAATCCGGGTGATCTTGCCCAACTGCATTAGATACAACAATAACATCCCCTCCAAGCGCCTTTAGATAATTAATTTTTTCTGAACTAACCTTATCGGTAACAACAAAAATTGATTTATAACCTTTTACAGCACATGCAAGCGCAAGACCTATACCTGTATTTCCACTAGTTGCTTCTATGACTGTCCCGCCCTTTTTTATCTTCCCGCTAAGTTCAGCTTCTTCTAACATTGAAACACCGATTCTATCTTTAACACTCCCGCCCGGGTTTGCAGATTCAAGCTTTGCAAAAATTTGTGGTTTTAATCCTTTATTTAACTTGTTAAGTTTAATTAGAGGTGTATTACCGATCGCTTCTAATATATTATTTTTATATCTCATTATATTCCGATTATTTTATAATAGGGAGTAAACATTTAATTAAATTAATCTTTGAGCTAGAAATTGAATCCGCGAAGAAAGTCTTCTGTTCTTAATTTTTTCTTTCCTTCAACTTCT
>JAJYOQ010000274.1 GCA_021796135.1 Bacteroidota bacterium | reverse complement strand
TTTCCCAGAATTTTAGTTTTTTTCAATTCATTCTCTGAGTATCCGGTCAATTTTTCAGCCGCTTTATTGGCATAAACAAAATATTCATCTTTATAAATAATAATCGCTGAAGAGGTACTTTCCGCCAAACTGCTGAAACGCTTTTCGGATTCGATTAAAAATTTTGTCTTTTTATTTACCTGATGCTTGAGATAAACCGTAAATAAAGTAAATAAAAAAAGTAATCCGGCAACAATAAAGATTATATTAAAATAAAACGAAACATTATGCTGTATAATAGAAATGTCACTAGCAAAACGGGGAATAATTTGATAATCTGAATTTGGAGTAACAGCATAATCGTACTGCCCAACAATACCTTCAACATTAATAGTCTCCCCGATCTTATAATTTTCAAATACTTTTTTGTCCGTTTGATATTTTGAAATGAACAACATTAAAGTGATGTTAGTGCCGTGCTCCGGAACAATAATATAATAATTTCCGCCCCGGTTAAGCCCTTTGTCAACAACCCTCGCTTTGAATTTCACAAGCATCCCCTCATAAGTTTCCAGATTATGGAAATTGACTAATTTTATCGGCTCGGGAACAAAAGTATTTGCATTTTCTATTATTTTTATAACCGGATTTTGAATCTCGACTAACCCTGCATACTGACCAATTTTCCCGGTGACAACTATACTATCACCGAGTTTGATTGGCTCGCCCGAATATTTTTCGGAATAAATTGAAATACCGGCAGTTGAATCCTGTATAAATATTTGTAATTGAGCCGAATCCAAAAGCCCTGAAGGAACCGTAACCCGCCCGGCAACAGTAACATATTGACCAAGTTTATCGGGTATAAAGTTAGAGTCCAGATCAACCCTGGCTTCTTTAATGCTGATTTGAGGAGGAGCAGGTAATCTTAAAGGAAAATTTTTCGAAGAGATTATGAATAATAAAATTAGGACTAAATATGTTTTATAATTTTTATTCAATTGTTATTAGATCATTCTGTTTATTATAAATTAATTACACTTACCTCCCATAAGTTTTAAGTTATCAAATATTACCCACTTAATATATAAAAATAATCAAAACTTTCATCTATATTATTATTATCGAAATTTTACCGGCAAATTTAATATAGCCTGCATAGAAACCGGATTATTTTGTATTAAATTGAAGAAATATTTATTTTAAATAAGTGATCTCTAGCATTCAAAATGATTTTTCAAAAAAGTTTAATATTAATAAAATGCATATAAAACATTAAGAAATGTGCCCATTTGTCCCGGTAATTCAGCAGCAACCGCAGCTCTTATTTTAACTAACAACAATACCCGGACAGCAGCGAATAAATTTTATATGCCTAGCTCATTTAATAAAAGTTGGAGTGACATTATCTTTTTCTTTTTGATTGGTATTAATGAAAATAATTAAAATAAATAATTACTTTTTTAAATATATTTATTATTTTAGTCCCCGTGATTTTAAAACAAAATTTTAAAGTCAAAAAAAATAACTATAACACAAACAAATAGAGGGAGTTAATTGATGGAAAATGATGAGAAATCAATCATTACCGAATCCATTAATAATGCAACCATAAACGGGAATGCTATTATTAATAACCACCAATGCAGTGGACAATGCAAAAATGAATTAACCAATCTAGACAAAAGCATTCAAAGTTTGCGTGAAATAGTTGCAGAATTTATTTCAACAATAAATAAAATATTGCTTTTATTTCCCATTATTTTGAACCTCGCGTTGTTAATACCCGACGACTTTTTCACTAACCTGTCATAAAGAAATAAATTTATTATAATTTAGTCGCAAATAAATTTATTTTTTTGTTGACAAATTAATTATAATCATTTAATTTTATGGGTATATGTTTTTCAGCAGGATCTTCCCCCCTCCTCTGAAAAAATAAGCCCGGTTACCTAGTTGACCGGGCAGTTTTATTTTATTTCATTCCTCACTATTTATTTTGTTTATGAACATATAATAATAAATTATATCATATAGTGGTACACAATCTCTAATGTATAAACAAAATCAAGACTATAATCTGATGAGACTTTTACACAAATGACTCAATTTATATAGAAAGTAAATTGCAGAATTCATACTTAAATTCTTCTTGACTATTCAATTTATTTTAAGTAACCTTAATCAGCGGAAGAAACTTAATTTTTCATTTACAAGCCGAAGTTCATTTATGCTTAAGCGGGTAGAATATTTTTATATAAAATTCAAATTTTTAAGCATAATACTAATACTACTACTTTTCCATTTTAGCATACTAATATTCATAACAAACATTGACGCAAAAGAGTTTACTAATTCAAAAACTTTATTCAATCATTCCTGCCGGCAAACCAATAATACTGTAATTAATAAAATTGATAGAAGGAAAAGAAAACTTCTAAAAATAAATATTGCTCAGAAAAACAATTTAATTCTAAATGTAAATATATCTACACTCACTGTTAATTTTAAATTTATAAAATTTTCAGAACTCACATTCCTAAAATTCGATGAGTTTATAAATACTTATATAGAATTTCGTCCCCCGCCAGCACTTCTTTCCTGATCTTTCCATCTAAAACCATAAAAAACATAGCGCACTAAAGCGCTGTCCATGGCAAAAGCTATAGAATATAAACAAAATAAATTCAAGGAGCTGTATATGAAAATTGTTAAAACATTCATTTTATTGTTTTTCGTTACTTCGGTAATCTATTCTCAGAATATCACAAACACACTTGGCTCGAGCGGAGTATTTTCCATAAAAGACGGAACACCCACCACCTTTTTTACCTTAACCCAATCAACCGGACAGGTAAACATATTAAAAAGCTTACGGCTTGAGGTAACGGGTAATAGCGCAACAACGGGTGTGATATTTAAAGGAACAAATAGCTTTATTCACGACTTTGCACCAACTGGTTCCAATGGAGGAAACACATTTGTTGGAATAAATTCAGGTAATTTTACTATGTCCTTTTTTTCTCCCAATAGCGCAAGCGGTAACACTGGAGTAGGAAATGGTTCTCTTGCAAGCTTAACAACAGGATACTTTAACACAGCATTTGGAACTGCATCCCTGGACAGCAACACGGTAGGTTTCGAAAACACAGCGTCTGGTTATGCATCATTATCTTCCAACACGACAGGTATTAGTAACACAGCATCTGGTTGTGAATCATTATATTCCAACGTAAACGGCTACGATAACACCGCAACGGGATTTCAATCCATGTATTCCAATATTGGAGAATTAGGTGGTTCTCATAACACCGCAACGGGATATCAATCCTTATATTCCAACAATGGTTCTTTTAACACAGCAATTGGTGATAATTCATTAAATGGTAATACTTCGGGAGCGGATAATACCGCATTGGGTTTTGAAGCAGGTAACTTAATATCCACAGGCTGGAATCTAATATGTATAGGCTTTCAAGCTCAGGCAAGCTCCCCAACAGCGACAAATGAAATTACACTTGGGAATAATAGAATTACAGCCCTTCGATGTAATGTCCAATCTATTTCCACATTATCCGATGCAAGAGATAAAAGAGATATTCGTAATCTAAATTTAGGAATTGATTTCTTAATGAAAATAAAACCACGCCTTTTCAACTGGGATAAAAGAGAATGGTATAAAAATAATATTTCAAACGGAAGCAAAATGCAGAAGACACCTACGGCGGGTTTTATTGCACAGGAACTTGATAAAGTTCAGACTGAAGAACACGCTACATGGCTGCACCTTGTGTTAAAATCTAATCCAAATAAACTTGAAGCTACAGCCGGAAACCTTCTGCCGATTATTGTAAAAGCAATTCAAGACTTGAAAAAAGAAAATGATGAGTTAAAAGTAAAAAATGAAAATTTTCAAGCTGCTAATAACAAATTAGAAACTGCAGCCGATGAATTAAAAACTTCTAATGCTGCCTTAAATGAAAGACTTTTAAAAATTGAACATACACAAAATATTTTGGTAACCGAGATTGAAAGGCTCCAGACAATTAATAAGGAGATTGCAAAAGTGAGCTTAGGTGAGAAATGAAAAAGATAATTACTTTTTTATTTATAATATCAGCCTCTGCATTGCTTTACTGCCAGAGCAGCATTGTTTATGGCGCCGGCACTATCATAGATATTGGTACCGGAGCAGAGGTCTGTGCAGGTTCTATCACTATTAATGGCACATTTACCGGAAGCGGTACATTTTGTAGTGGTAGTTTGCCTTTTTCCGAGACAGCCGCAGATTATTTTTTCCCTCCGCTAAAAGTAGGCAATCAAATCACTTTATTCACTCCCGGCGGAAGCGGAACTTTATACTGGATTACTAGAAATACGACCTATTCTATTGATGGTATTGATACTATTGCGGGACAAATATATTACAGAGAAGTAGGCACGGAATATTCAATTCCACCTGCTGTTTGGACACATCGTTTTCAGGTATTTTGGATTCGAAAAGATTCTGTGGGTGACGTGATTATTGGAGCGATGTCACAACAGTCAACCAACATAGATTCTGCAATGATGGTTAGCGGGATTATCTATTCAAATGCATATCTTATTGACGGTTACACCAATACATTTCATTTTGGAGGTCAGACTAGAGTAGATTCTGTTTTGAGTGTCAACGATTCGGAAAGTGTGCCCGCGGGGACTTTCACAAATTGTTTAGTAGTTTCCGAGACTCACTTTGACACAGCCGGAACGGTTATATATCACGAATTACATTATTATGCTAGCGGCATCGGTATGGTAAAAAATATACGAACAGTACCGGATTCTGAAGCTCATACTGATGAACTAATAAATTATACAACGACCGCAGTCAGAGATACAAAAAACCTAATTCCTTCCGGACTTATGCTTTACCAAAACTATCCAAATCCTTTTAATCCATCAACAACGATAAACTACAATATTCCGAAGTCAAGTTTTGTTACGATAAAAGTATATGATGTTTTAGGCAGAGAAGTCACCACATTAGTTAAAGAAGAGAAAATGCCGGGAAGTTATAGCGTAACATTTGATTCCGGTAAGTTAGTCAGCGGAGTTTACTTTTATCAATTGAGGGCGGGTGATTATACCTCAATCAAAAAGATGGTATTATTGAAATGATTTAGAACAAAAAATATTTATATGTGCGTACAGTAAAATGTACGCTTTATTTATTATTATTCTTATTTATTTAATAAGTAATTGCCATTGAATGAGGCAAAGACTAAAATCCTTGAATTAAAATATCTAAAATGAATAATTAAATAAGAGCGACATTCCTCCATTATTAACTATGGGAATAATTGAATATGAAGAATGTTTTCCTTTGATTGTCGCCTGATCATTATTATTTCGTCTTGATACGATTTTGCCGAAGCAATATCCAATTGCAATACCCAGCGGTAAATCGCTATACCAATGCATATCGTTTGTACAAGACTAATACCCAAAGCCCCTATTAAATAATTACTAATTAAATAATAGATATTGATTAAAATAATTTTTCAAGATTACCGATTTGGTCAGAATACTTATTCACTTATTCTCTATATTCTTTTGGATTAATCTTTTCATTAACAAATGTTCAATGGAACTGATACTTTCATCTAAGGGAAAAGTATTAGTATAAAAATTGGTTATTCTTAATACTTTTTTGACCTTTTACTTTTATTTTTGACAGCAGTGATTATTATCTTATTTTTTCGGAAAATAATATCTAAACAATATTTTTAATTCATGTTTCAATTGATTAAGTTTAAAACAATTCAATAAAATTAGTAAATATTCGATTATGTTAATAAATACAAGG
>JAJYOQ010000273.1 GCA_021796135.1 Bacteroidota bacterium | reverse complement strand
CGATCTGAAAGTGAGTTGAGATCAACACTGTTAATGATTAGGCTTACATTCTGATCTTGCTGGCTATAAGATCGAGTGAAAAACAACAACAGCGTAGCAACAAGTAACTTTGTAAAATGTTTCATTTTACCGCCCTCTAGTTTGGTAGTAGAAAGAATAATTTATTTACTTGAACTTTGACTACGCTGGTAATAATATTTTTAGTGCTAACGCGACATGCGACTTTACATGCCTTTCATTTCTAATCAGAACTTTTTAATCGATTGAGTGATTAACATACTTGCCGCTAACCGCTATTGATTAAAGAGAGACATCTGAAAAATAGAATTGTACAGGACTGCAACATTTTTAATAGCACACAGATGACGCGGATTTGGCAGATTTTCGCGGATTCAATCTGCGTTAATCCGTTTAATCTGTGTCATCCGCGTTCTATTCTTAATTTTTCAGAGGTCTCTAAAGACTTATTTTATTTCAAATAAGATACTAAAAGAATCTTTATAACAAATTTAATAGTGCCTCTACAGTGAAAATATTTTATATGTCGCAATTACTAAAAGTTGGCTCAGCGTGCTCATTGTAAAAAAATAACCATTATACTTAAAATTTATTTTCAGCTTATAACTTGCTCTCAGAACCGGAAGTAATAGTATTAACAGAACAACAATTGCAATCGTATATGTCCCTATACCGAGAATTGCGGATATTCTCGCTTCATCTTGATTGCTGAACACGCCTAAAAACAGTGAGAAGAAACGCGTAAACATTTGAAAAAAAACAAAAGGATATGCGTAAATGGTATTGAACTTCTCTATGATCACTAAAAACAATACCGACAAAAGAATTGTAAATAATGGTCCGCCAATACTAACATATAAATTATCACTCGCATTAATATAGCTGCCGGATTTGGGTGACGCGTTATTTAAGCTATAAACCATTTCATTTCCTAAAACTTCCCCGATAGTCCAGTGTCCAAATTCATGAAATAAATATGAAGCAAACGCGGCCGGAATAAATAGTAGAAAAAGCTTGACCAATTTATTTTTATCAATATTCATTTTTTCTCTAAATCTAATCTTGCGGTATAACAATGTCGTTTGCCTAGCCTCGCTCGCCGAAAGTTTACCCGGCTTTGACGGGCGGTTCGCACATGACAACATTGTCGTGCTGTGCAGCCGGTTAAAACTCATTTCAACAAAATCATTTTCTTCGCTTGATTTGATTTACCGTTACTTAACGAGTAGAAATAAATTCCGCTTGAAAAATCTTGTGGCTGCCAATTTATTTTGTAAAATCCGGCATCGATATTGCGCTTAAAAATAGTATCAACAAGACGTCCAGTCACATCAAAAATAGACAATGTTGTTTCACCTGGCTCACTCAAATAAAATTCTATCGTTGTTTGGTTGTTGAAAGGATTGGGGTAGTTATTTAATAAATAAGTAGAGTTCGGGAGGCTTTGTTTGGTAGATTTATCAGTGCTGATCAGGATATAATTTCCTTGACTTAAGTAAATCGTCTCATCATTGGCTGTAGCGATATTAATATAATCGGGCCATACGAAATGATCGCTATCAATTTTTATATGTGCTAAACTCTTCCCGAAATCATCACTAACATAGAGTCCATTTCCCAAAGTGTACATGCGGTTAGAACCGGTGTAAATAATTTTTTTTACATATCCATGGTTATAATAAGAATCAATTTTTTCCCATCCATTAATATTGTTTTTATAAACTCCGTTTTCGGTACCTATAAAAATATTTCCCCACGGACTTTTAGAAATTGTAAGTATTGGTTCGCTAAATTCATGGACACAATTCCACGTTGCACCTTGGTCAGTTGATTTATAAAGGGCAATTCCATAAGCGAAGTAAAACTCATTTTGGGAGCATATACATATTGATCTGGTCCCTCCAGCAGACTGAGGACGCCAGACAATATTCCAAGAATTGCCTAAATCTGCTGAACGGTACAAATTGCTATGTGAATCAAAAAGCAAAATAATATTATTATCTTCCGCCATCACTCCGTAATCCAAAGCAAATTTATCCGGAAAATTGATTTCCTTCCAGTCAATGCCGTCATCTGAGTATAGCAGTTTATAAGATCCTTCCGCAAAGATGCGGTCGTTAGAATTGATAAATAAAATCTCTCCGTACGATGGTATATTAAACTTCTGCCAAGTGTCGCCTGAATCGTAAGTTATGAAATGAAACCCTTCAGCGGCACAAATAAGATTTCCTTTCCATACTATTATTTGCCTAATATTATGGGCGAGGATACCGTATGATTTTTTCACCATTGTGCTTTTAACCGGATCGAAAAGATAAATACCGGCTTCTCCGCCCAAACAATAAATATTATTTAAGTCGTCTTGCCAAAATTTTTTGAGTGGATAAGACACACTTCCGATGACAGACCATGTTGCCCCTCCATCAGAACTTGAAATCAAATCCTTATTTGTGCATGTGTAAATCACGTTATTTTTGTCAACAAATACTCTGTAGATATAATAATATTGATGATTGGGGTCGGCAGCAGCCATGTGGTCCTTGATTACCTTCCAGCTTTTGCCATTATCATTGCTCTTGTAGATATTCCATTCTGCTATAAAGTAGATATTTTTGTTTGCGTCAATGATGAAACCTGAATCCCAGTTAAACGCCACGTCTGATTTATGCCACGTCTTTCCCTTGTCGTCTGAATAATAAATCGTGTCCGCCGCAACAACAAGATCGGAATCATTCACCATGCAGAAATAAGAAATGTAATGATTAAAATCTGCTAGCTTGTTCCAAGATTTTCCAATATCCGACGAAACAAAAATTGAGTTTTGATTGACTCCATACAAATTTCCGTGTGAATCAATATTTATTTGTCGCTTTAGCGGAGTAACTTCCCATGTGGAAATATTAGGATCGGAGATATAAAGATTTGAATTCCAACCGGAGATAAACATTCTTCCAGAAGGATGCATAAAAATTTCGCTCATGCCGTCGTTTGCGAACCCTGGTATGTTAACTTTATTCCAATGTTCGCAATTATCGTTTGACATAAACAAACCAGCATCCGAAGCGGCGTAATAATTCCCCTTTGAATCTTTTGAAATATCATTGATTATTCCGCCAAATGGGCCGTTAGTTTGTTGCCAGTTAAGTTGACCAAAAATTTGTGATGTTAATAAAAATGTTAGTGATAGTAGTTGAGCGATCTTGGAATACACAACATTTCCCCTTTTTGTTTATGAATAAAGTCCTTTGTCCTTTAGGTTTCTATTATAGAAATATTTCTTAGTTATTCTGAGTCATTTATTTATCTCTTGACTTAAGACTTATCTTCCCTCGCAGTTTTTGCGTTTTATGTGTCCCGCAGTTGTTTTACGGGAAAACTAATACCAATAATTATTTATAAATTCATTTTATTCACTACACTCAAAGAGCAACTAATTATTATATCGCAACTTTATAATTACACAAACCCGTCCCGACGAGCTTTAGCGAAGTCGGGATGCCGCAACGTTTAATGCTTGTCCCGATGCCTTTTATCGGGGCGGTCGGCCTGAAGAACGTGTTATACAAACATTATTCAATTAGTTCATAAGTCGTATTTATACCTCTATCTCCAAAGGTCTGAATCTTATATAATCCAACATTCTTTTTAAGAGATACTCCTCTCATAGTTGCGCCATTTTGCGTTAGTGTAATTATTTCACCAAGTGTTATTCTTTGATATCTATTAAAAGAAAAACCGTTAATTATTGATAATGTTATATTGATATTATTGAACTGATCCTGACGTATTTCAAAAGGAGTGATTACGGTATCCAATTTTACAGTAGTACCTCCTGAGCCATTGAATGTATTTGTAAAAATTAAAGTTTCTTTAGCGCTATATATTTTTGTGCTGCCAGACATTTGGGGTGTATATATATCCCAGATTGCTTCGCCCTTACTTGTGCTTGACGAAATAAGATTTGTCCAGTAATCGTAATACTTAAATTTTTTTTGAGAATTCTCTTGGATAGGAAAATAATCTTCTTTTTTTCCGTAAAGATAAATTGCAATACTTGTATCTTTTGATACTAATATTGATGTGGAGAAGGGTTCATAATTAGTCAAAGTAACTTTAATAATATGATTCCCTTTACTAACCTTATTAAAAAGAAATCTTCCATCAGTTCCGCTAGTTGTTGAATCATTATTAAGATATATTGGTGCCCCTTTTTTTAAACCGGGACTATAATCATTACTAACCACATCAAATACAATTCCCGAGACAGAATAATATTTTGTTGTATCTGCTGGAGTAGTAATATCATCTTTACAATTGGAAAAAGATATTATAATTAACAGCACAGCGATGTATTTCAATATCATTTTCATAATTCTTTCCATATGAATAACGGCGTTATTTTTACGTCGCAGATCCCGTGCCTTTTACGGGGCCGCTCGCCTCGCTGAAGACACCAGTCAAAGCGGGCCGCCCAATAATCTACCCAGCGAAGTTTCGTTTTTGAAACGAAGACAGCCAGCACTGCAGCTTTGAACTTGTCCCGCAGTTGTTTTGCGGGAAGGGCTTGAAGTGCTGCTCTTCCAATTTTCATTACCTATTGACTAAACCTGTCCGGCGTTTTTTGACGGATCCTTTTTTAAGCGGTTATATGGCGTTTATTTAATTACAACTATTTTTTTTGTCTGAATAAAATTGTTTGCAGACATTTTATAAAAATATATTCCACTTGATAGTGATTGAGTTACTAATTCAACGCGATGAGTTCCAGCGTATTTATATTCCGAAACTATTGTTATTAGTTTTTGCCCAAGAACATTATATAAATCCATTTTAACGTAACCGTCTATCGGAAGCGAATATTCAATCATCGCTTGTGTATTTACAGGGTTCGGATAATTCTGTTGTAATACATAATCTTGTGGCAAATGCATTTCAATATTTTTTATTTCAGCTATTGCAGCAACGGTTGCTATTGCAAGTTTCGAGGCTTTCGTATAGAAATTAAGGTTGAATTTGTCATAAGTATCTTGTTTAGATATGATAATATTTATTGAAATCATGAGTGTAGTATCCTTCAATTAGTAAAATAGCGTCATAATTATTTAACCAAAAAGAATAATGATCACTAGCAATAGTGCCGGGTTTAAAAACAATTGGATCTAAGCCAATAAAATACTCTTTGTCAATGTCTTTCATAATCTGGGTGATATTGGAATTATATGTAGAATCTTTTTCGTGAATCTCAATCTGACCGTCATTATTGTTATCCCATCCAATCATATCTAAATTTATCACAGCAATAATATTTTTGTTTTCTTTCCTTGCAAGTGAAGCATAATACTTACTCCCTAACCAGCCTTGTTCCTCAGAATCCCAGAAAGCATAAATGATTGAATACTTTGATGATAGCTTAGAAACAATTCTGGCGCATTCGAGCGTGGTTGCGACTCCACTAGCATTATCATCAGCACCGGGTGCAATTGACGAACTATCAGGTTGACACAAATAATTTCCGCAACAATCATAATGGGCTGAAATAATAACATACTTATCTTTTTCACTACCGTATTGAATTGCCAAAATATTTTTACCAGAAGAATTAAAACTTTGTTCAGTTACAGAAAGATTATAGGATTTTAATTTATTTGTTAAGAATTGGAAAGCATATTCATTGCCGACATAATCTGAATGACGTGACATTATTTTTATACTTCCATTATTCGTATTAATTGGTATTTCACCAGAAAGTATTTTCACTACATTTACTAACGAATCTTGATTTACAGAATGAATAATCCCATTCATAGATAATTTC
>JAJYOQ010000272.1 GCA_021796135.1 Bacteroidota bacterium | reverse complement strand
CAGCTTTCGGGAGGACAGCAGCAGCTTGTTGCAATTGCAAGAGCGATAATCACAGAACCAAAATTAATACTTGCAGATGAACCAACAGGCAACCTTCATTCCGATCAAGGTAAGGAGATAATGGAATTATTGAAAAAGCTAAATGAACAGGGAACAACAATAGTTCAAGTTACACATTCCGAAATGAATGCAGAATACGGGAATAGAATAATAAAATTGAAGGACGGGTGGATTGAGAAGGCATAGCGCAAAGCGCAATGCATATTTTATAGATGCAGCATCAGCGTATAGCTGACTGGAAATTTGATCGAGGAAACTTAGTTTGATACTAATAATAGTTCTATTACAATATAATATTGAACAATCATGAATAACAAAAGTAGGTTTGGTAATAACAGATACAATTTCGTTAATAACAGTTACGGTTTTGTCAATAAACAGAAGACTTCCGTCAATACCAGAAACGGTTTTGCAGATAGAGAAAGTGGTTTTGGTAGTGACGAAAGAAGAATTGTCGATGACAAGAGCGTTTTTGTAAATAACAAAAGCCCTTTTGTAGGCAACAAGAGCACTATTATTGATAAAAAAAACGGTTTTGTTATTAGAAGAAGCACTATTTCAGATAAAATAGTAGTATTGGAAATTGAGAAAGTGGAATTTGATTAAAAAATAAAGTTCTTAATCTTGATGTTGGGTTACTTAGGTATGAATGAGCAGAGCGCAAAGAGCCTAGCGCAAAACAATTTACAAAACGCTGTGCGCTTAGCGCTATACTCTATGCATATAATTACAAGGAGTAAATCATGTTAAAAAATTATTTGAAAGTTGCAGTAAGAAATATTCTTAAGAACAAAGTTTATTCGTTAATAAATATATCCGGGCTTGCTGTTGGGATAGCTTGTTTTATCCTTATGTTTTCTTATTTCTACAATGAAGTTACTTATGATACTTTTAATGAAAATGCTAAAGACATCTATAGAATTTACAGTATAGAAAAAACTCCGCAAGGAATGGAAAAGAGGGCTGAAACTCCCGATCCTTTAGCAGCAGCTTTGCGAAACGATTTTCCTTCAATAAATACGGTGTCTTTATCGAACGGCATTGAATTCCCGGTTAGTATTGACGGTAAGACTTTTAAAGAGGAACTCTGCGAAGCTGATCCTGGAATTTTTTCTTTTTTCACCTTTCCTTTTTGGGAAGGAAATCCTAAAACTGCACTTGAAAATCCATCTTCGGTTGTTATAACCGAGGAACTGGCTAAAAAATATTTTGGTAAAGAAGATGCGCTGGGAAAAACTATAATACTGTTTAATAGATTTCCTTTGATGGTCAGCGGGGTATTAAAAAAGATCCCTGACAATTCAAGTATTCAATTAAATATTGTAGTTTCTACAGAATTAAGGAAACATCTTTTCCCCGATTATCAAGAACAATGGACCTCTTCCGGCAGATATACTTTTGTTAAGTGCACCGATAATTTTACCTCAGCAGAGTTAAAAAATATTTTACCAAAGATTAAAGAAAAATATTTGTCCGGCTTTCTTAAGAATAGAATGGATTTCGACATTCAGCCTTTAACTTCAACTCATCTGCGCCCAGAAATACTTGGAGGGATTGTTCCGCCTGTATCAGAATTATATTTGTATGTGCTGCTTACAATTGCCTTATCTGTAATAGTAATTGCCTGTATAAATTTTATGAACCTTACAGCAAGCCGGTCAATTGATCGATTAAAAGAAATTAATATTCGCAAAGTGCTGGGATCAAAAAAAACTCAACTTGTCACTCAATTTTTGAGTGAATCGGTTTTATTAAGCCTCATCGCTCTTTTAATTGGAACAGCATTGGCAGAAATATTTTTGCCGGAATTTAACCGGCTTACCGGGAAGAATTTGGAAATATTTAAATTAACTACTTTCAATCTTGTTTGTTTGTTTTCATTTGGTTCCTTCATTGGTATTATATCCGGGTTATACCCGGCATTTTTTCTATCTTCGTCCGGTACAATAGAAGTACTCAAAAACAATATAATTCCCGGCGGAAGCATTAATATTTTTCGTAAGATATTGCTTACAACCCAGTTTACAATATCAATAATATTAATTACCTGCATTCTTGTGGTCGGAAGACAAGTTCATTTTATGAAAAATTTCAATTTAGGATTTAATAAGGAGAATATACTTGTCCTTCCGCTTAATGATGGTTCAGGCAGCGTTTCATCAAAAGCAGGAACATTCGTAAGCGTCATCAATAGAAATAAGCAAAGTGCAGGAATTATAAATGCGGCAGTATCGGAACATACGCCGGGATATTACTACAATAATGAGTTTGGTGTTATCCCTGAAGGCTTTGATAAAAGTCAGTCCATTATAATGGTTGTTACATCTGTGGACGAAAATTTCCTTAAGACTTACGGGATTCCATTAATTGAAGGCAGAAATTTTTCAAAGGAATTCGGATCGGATACATCCGAAGCGGTCTTGATAAATGAAACGGCTCTCCGAAAAATTGGGTGGAAACATGCAGTTGGAAAAACAATTACCTTTGCTCATGGCGATGGTCCTTTTAAGATAATAGGAGTGGTTAAGGATATACATTTTAAATCTTTGCAAAATAAAATTGAACCTATGGTCACCCGGTATGCAGGGTACGGGTATTTGCAAAATTTTTTATCAGTCCGGGTTAGTTCCTTAAATATTGCAAATACGATTAGTTATTTAAAAGAAGAATGGAATAAGATAATCCCTGGAAGACAATTTGATTATTTTTTTATAGATAGTAAGTATGATTCCGCCTATAAAGCAGAAGAAAGGACTGAAGAAATAATCGGCACATTTTCTTTCATCGCAATAATGCTGGCAAGTCTTGGATTACTCGGGCTAACAATTTTGACAATCACTCAAAGGACAAAAGAAATTGGAATCCGTAAAGTTCTCGGTGCATCAGTCACTAATATTTTTTTTCTTACATCAAGGCAGTTTATTAAGATCATTTTAACTGCGGATGTATTTGCTTTCCCTGTTGCTTATTTATTAATGAAATGGTGGCTGATGAATTATCCTTATCGAATTACTTTAAATATTTATTTCTTTTTGCTAAGCGGTTTAATTGTCTTGCTAATTGCATTATTTACAATAGGCTTCCAGGTAATAAAAGCTGCAACAGCAAACCCGGTAAAGTCGTTGAGGTATGAGTGAGGAGGGCGCAAAGAGCAAAACAATTTACAAAACGCTTTGCGCCTAATGTTATGCGCTATGCGAATAATTACAAAGAGTAAATTATGTTAAAAAATTATTTGAAGATTGCTATTAGAAATATTAAGAAAAGAAAAATTCATTCTGCAATAAATATTCTTGGGCTTGCAATTGCATTGGCAGCATTCACTTTGATAATGTTTTGGGTACAGGATGAATTAAGTTACGACCATTTTAATATCAAAGCTGATAGGATTTACAGGATAAATACCTATATAAAGCAGGAAAGCGGTAATGATATTGACATGGCAATGACTGCTCCTCCTTTAGCTGCGGGTTTAAAACAACTGCCTGACGTTGAGAGTGTTGTTCGTTTGGAAGGTCCGGGTAAGAACGTAATTGTAAAATATAATCAGAACGTATTCAATGAGAATGATTTTTTCTACGCCGATTCAACAGTATTTAATGTTTTTACTTTTCCTCTACTTGAGGGTAATCCTAATACAGCTTTAAAAAATCCGTTCTCAATTGTGCTGACCGAATCTACGGTAAAAAAATATTTCGGAAATAAGGAAGCAGTCGGAAAAATTATTTCGATAAATTATTATAATATCACCCACGATTACGTAGTGACGGGGGTTATTAAGAATATCCCTCATAGCTCGCATATTCATATAAATTTTATTGCTTCATTAAACACATTAGAATCAACCGATCCAAAGTTTAATCTCTATTGGGGAGGAGTAAGCTTATATACTTATGTGCTTTTATCTAAAAATTCTTCTATAAACAATTTTAATAATAAGCTGTCAGGCATCATTAAACATTATATGGGAAATGAAGCCGCAAAGTTCTGGTCTTTACATGCACAAAAGTTAACCTCTATACATTTACATTCGCATAGACTGCTTGAAATAGAACCTAACGGCAATGCTTTGAGCATTTATATTTTCAGTACAGCCGGCTTTCTTATTTTATTAATCGCCATTATTAATTTCATTTCACTATCTACAGCAGGGTATACCGACAGGGCAAAAGAGGTTAGCGTAAGAAAGGTGCTGGGAGCGGATAAGGGAAAATTGGTTATTCAATTTATGTATGAAAATTTCATAATAATCATTGTTGCCTTAATTGCTGCCGTAGCCGTAATTGAAATAATACTCCCTTTCTTTAATTCGCTTGCCGGGAAACAGCTTAAGTTTGATTTTAACGGTTCGGTACTAATCATAACTATTGGTTTGTTCATTACACTTGCTGCAGCAAGCTACCCGTCGTTTTTCCTATCTTCATTCAAGCCCGTGCTTGCTTTGAATAAGAGTGCAATAATAAATCCCGGCGGAATTTCTTTTCGCAAGGGGCTTATTGTTTTTCAATTTGCCGTTGCTATGGCGCTTATTATGTGCTCACTTGTAATAAGCAGCCAACTGCATTTTGTTTTGAATAAAGATTTGGGAATTAATATTAACCAAACTGTTTTTATTCCTCTAAGGCACCCGGAGCTTCGGGCAAAATATACCCTTATTAAAAATGAGTTTCTTAAATTGAAGGACGTGAAGGATGTTTCGGCTTCTTCCAGCAATCCTGCAAATATGAATATGATGAATTCGCTTTATTATCAAGACAAGCCTGTCCTCGAAATAAAAAATTTGGCTGTTGATTACAGTTTTATAAAGACGATGGGATTGAATCTTATTTCGGGTAGAAATTTTTCAAAAGAATTTCCATCAGATACATGCGAAGCAATAATAATAAACGAGGCCGCCGCAAAGAAGCTTAAAGCGATGAACCTGTTTGATAAGCAATTTGAATTTCATCTCGCTAATTCAAAGCGCACCGGGATAAAAATAATCGGTATTGTCAACAACTTTAATTATAGACCGCTCTATTATCCTATCGAACCAATGATATTATATTTAAATCCTGATGAATACAGGTTTATGGAAGTAAAAGTTTCTTCGAGAAATTTGGCTGGAACAATAAACGCTCTTAAACAAAAATGGGCAGAAGCTGCGCCGAACTTTCCATTTGATTTTAGTTTCCTTGACCAAAATTTACAGAAAGAATATGAATCAGATAAAAGGATGGGAAATATATTTGATATTTTTTCGTTGCTTGCAGTTTTCATCAGTTGTCTCGGGTTATTCGGTCTTGTTTCCTATGCGGCTGAAAAACGAACTAAAGAAATCGGCATCCGGAAAGTTCTTGGTTCTTCGGTAAATGAAATTGTTATTTTACTTTCAAAAGATTTTTTGATCCTGGTAATTATTTCGGGATTAATTGCAATTCCGTTATCGTATTATTTTGTGCAGAAATGGCTGGAGCAATTTGCTTACAGGATAAACATGAACCCGCTGCTATTCATTTTGTCTATTCTGTCAGTATTGACTATATCATTTATAACTATAAGTTATCATGCGATTAAAGCTGCAACGGCAAACCCGGTAAAATCGTTGAGGTATGAATGAGCAAAGCGCGGGACGCTATGCGCTTTGCACTATGCAAATAATTACAAAGGAGTAAAATTATGTTAAAAAATTACTTAAAAATCGCTCTTAGAAATATTTCTAAGAATAAAGTTTATTCCTTCATTAATATATTTGGCTTCTCTATTGGATTTGCTGTCTGCATGTTGATTTTTTTGTATATTCAGTATGAAT
>JAJYOQ010000271.1 GCA_021796135.1 Bacteroidota bacterium | reverse complement strand
AATGATCAGCTTAAAAAGTTGAGCCAAAATTTTACTGACATTCTTACTTCTTGAAATCAAATGTAATAATTAAAGGTTGGCATATATATTGTTTTAGTTTAGACGATTTTACTATATTAATTAAAATTAATATATACTATATTCTTGACATTACTTTGATGTTATCTTAATTTCAAATAATAATTATTTTTAAAAAATGCTTACAGAATTCGGTAAAATATTCATATTTATGCTAGTAGCAGCATTTTTTGTTGTTGTAGCAGTCATTGCGGCAAAATTTATTCGTCCTGCCAGACCAACGCATGAAAAACAATTGACCTATGAATGCGGAGAAGATACTATAGGAACTCCATGGGTAAAGTTTAATATACGATTTTATGTAGTTGCACTTATTTTCTTGATTTTTGATGTTGAGGTAGTATTATTAATACCTTGGGCTTTAGTTTATAAGCAATTTGGTTTAGGTGGGTTTTTGGTCGGAGCTATATTCCTGATATTGCTTGGTTTAGGAATGGCTTATGAATGGCGCAAAGGTGACCTCGAGTGGGTCAAGGCAAAAGTAATCCCGCCAACTTTAAAATCAGTCATAGATTCAGATGGCAGTCCCAAAAAAATTGCAGTTTAAATAATGATTTCCCATTTGAAGAAATATCAATTTATAGAAAAGATTTATGAGCTTATTAGATAAACAATTTAGCGATGATAATATAGTCATTACAAAAGTTGATGACCTTTTAAATTGGTCTCGTTTATCTTCTTTATGGCAAGTGGGGTTTGGACTTGCCTGCTGTGCAATCGAAATGATGGCAACTTCAGCATCACACTACGATTTTGACCGTTTTGGAGTTATACCGAGACCTTCTCCTCGACAGTCAGACGTAATAATTATATCCGGAACAGTCACATTAAAGATGGCTACACGTATCAAAAGATTATATGAGCAAATGCCTGATCCAAAATATGTAATTTCAATGGGCAGTTGTTCAAACTGCGGCGGACCTTATTGGGAACACGGTTATCATGTATTAAAGGGTGTAGACAGAGTTATTCCAGTTGATGTATATGTTCCGGGCTGTCCTCCTCGTCCGGAAGCATTACTTGAAGGTCTATTAAAACTTCAAGAAAAGATTAGAAATGAATCTCTAGTAAAGAAAAACTCATGAAAACAACTGAAGATATTTTTGAAATTTTAAAAACTAATTTTGGCGAATCGATTCTTGAATTAATTTCAACACAGCCAATAGAAAAATATATTCGCATTAACAATTTCGAAATTGACAAGGTCTGCTTATTTTTAAAAGATAATGAAGATTTACTTTTTGACAACTTAATGAATCTTTCGGGCGTTGACGATGCAAACGGGAAAAAAACTCTATCTGCTAATGGTACACAAATTATTTCAGGCGGAACATTATCTGTTTTTTACCATATTGAATCGACAAAATATAGGCACAAACTTGTATTAAAAACCTCTGCTGAAAGAGAAAAACCGGATATAGCTTCAGTATCAAAGATTTGGCGTCATGCCAATTGGCATGAACGTGAAGCATTTGATTTATTGGGGATTAATTTTTTAAATCACCCTGACCTAAGGAGAATCTTGATGCCTTATGATTGGGAAGCAGGTTTTCCGTTAAGAAAAGATTATGAAAATCCCGAATTTTATTTGGGTATGAAAGTCCCTTATTAAAAATTTATATATAAATATTATTGAAAAATGGCTCTAAAAACTGAAGAAATGATTCTAAATATGGGACCTCAACATCCATCAACGCATGGAGTGTTAAGGTTGGAACTTGAACTCGAAGGCGAAATTATCGTGGGTGCTAAACCACACATTGGTTATTTGCATCGCTGCTTTGAAAAGCATTGTGAAGCAATGAATTATTCCCAGGTAATCCCCTATACCGATAGAATGGATTATTTAGCTTCCATGTATAATGAATTTGGTTATGTTACAGCCGTAGAAAAGCTATTAGGGATACAAGTCCCAGAGCGAGTCGAATATATTCGAGTAATTATGGGTGAATTTCAGAGAATAGCTTCGCATTTGGTTGCAATCGGAACTTATGGATTAGATATCGGAGCAATGACTCCTTTTCTTTACTGTTTTAGGGATAGAGAAAAAATATTAAGTTTATTCGAACAAACATGCGGGGCAAGATTACTATATAATTATATATGTGTAGGCGGATTATCTCATGATTTACATCCGGATTTTATTCATCAAGCAAAAGAATTTATCAAATATTTTCGCCCTAAGATAAAAGAGTTAAATGATCTTTTAACCAAGAATAAAATATTTATAGATCGGACAGCAAATGTTGGAATTTTACCGCTTGATTTAGCTATTAATTACGGTATTAGCGGACCAAATTTAAGAGCCAGCGGATTTAAATGGGATATCAGGAAGGACGATCCTTATTCAGTCTACCATAAATTTGACTTTGACATTCCAATTGGTCAGGGCGCAATGGGCACGATTGGTGATTGTTGGGACCGTTACTATATGAGAGTATTGGAAATGGAAGAAAGCCTTAAAATAATTGAACAGGCTATTGAGCAAATTCCTGAAGGAGACGTAACTTCGGCAATACCCAAAAGAATAAAGCCTGCAGTCGGTCAGGTATATTCAAGAGTTGAGAATCCACGCGGCGAATTGGGATATTTTATAATCAGCGATGGTACAGTTAATCCATTCCGAGTAAAGGTTAAGGGACCTTCTTTTGTCCATTTAGGAATAATGAATGAATTACTGAAGGGTTATATGATTGCCGATGTAATTGCAATATTAGGAAGCATTGATATTGTTTTAGGAGAAGTTGATAGATGATTTACGATTTCTTATACAAAATTACTGACAGCAATATTATTGCTTCTACTATTCAAAGTCTTTTGCCTCTCTTTATCTTTATATTGCCATTTGCTCTTTTTGCAGTATGGCTTGAAAGAAAAGTATCCGCTCATATGCAGGATCGATTAGGCCCGATGCGAGTAGGCTATCACGGCGCTTTACAGACAATAGCCGATATTTTAAAATTAGTTCAAAAAGAAGACATAATTCCAAATGAAGCAGATAAACCGCTTTTTAATATAGCTCCAGTTTTAGTTTTCATCGGAAGTTATGCAGTTTTTGCTGCTATACCCTTTTCCGGAGCTTTCATCGGTTCAAATATTGATTTGGGGATAATTTTTATAATTGCTGCTTCGGGTTTTGTTGTAGCCGGTATTTTAATGGCTGGTTGGGCTTCAAATAACAAATATTCACTGCTTGGAGCAATGAGATCTGCAGCTCAGATCATTAGTTATGAAATTCCAACAGTACTTGTTGTTCTTACAATAATAATGATAACCGGAACGACAAACCTTCAGACTTTAAGTGAAATGCAAACAGGACATTTCTGGAATTGGATGATATTAGGCGGACCGAAATTTGGGATAGCAAAATTTATCTTCATTCCGTTTATGATTATTAATTTCATCATTATTTATATAAGCACACTAGCTGAAGTGAACAGGACGCCATTTGATATCCCTGAAGCTGAATCAGAATTGGTATCAGGTTATCATACAGAGTATTCAGGGATGAAATTTGCGATGTTTTTTCTGGCAGAATATGCAAATATGTTTGCAGTATCTGCTATTGTGACGGCATTGTTTTTTGGCGGATATCAATCGCCGGTAGGATACGTAGGGAATCTATTTGGAATACATTGGCTGATTCCAATAGAACAATTCTTTTGGTTTACAGCTAAAGGTATTTTCTTTGTATTTGTTCAAATGTGGTTACGATGGACGTTGCCCAGATTACGAGTTGATCAGCTAATGACTGCATGCTGGAAATATTTGATACCGATAGCATTTGTAAATTTAATCATTATAGGTTTAATAACGGTTTTATAGAATTATGAAAGAATATTTTAATAATGCATGGAGTGCTTTATATACAATCTTCGTAGGAATGAAGATAACCTTCAAGCATCTATTTGTTCCATCCGTTACAATACAGTACCCAGATGTCAAACTGCAACTTCCGGAAAGAGAAAGAAATCGTCTTTATGTAAATATGGATGATTGCATCGGATGCGACCAATGTGCACGTGCATGTCCGGTAGATTGTATTACGATAGAGACAGTGAAAGGCATACCGGGAGAAGATTTAGGCAAAACATCAAACGGCAAGAAAAAAGCTCTTTGGGTAACTAAATTTGATATAGATTTTGCTAAATGCTGCTATTGCCAATTGTGTGTTTTCCCTTGTCCGACCGAATGCATCTATATGACTGACGTATACGAGTTTTCTGAATTTGAAAGAAGTAATCTTATATACGATTTTGTTACCCTTACTCCTCAAGAACGAGAAGATAAGAAAAATAATTATGCAAAATTCGAAGCAGAGAAAGCCGCTGAAAAAGCTGCCGCAAAGCCTGCTCCGGCAACTAAACCCATTGAAAATCAAGAAACACCTAAGCCATGAACGTTTACGATTTAATATTTTATCTATTTGCCGCAATTACAATTCTTTCGGCTTTTTTTGTTGTAACAACGAGAAATATTGTCTATTCGGCATATTATTTACTATTCACATTTTTCGGTGTAGCAGGAATTTATGTTTTATTAGGCGCCGATTTTATTGCTATGGTTCAACTTATAGTATACGTAGGGGGAATATTGATTTTACTGCTTTTCGGAGTAATGTTGACAAATAAAATTACAAATGTTGATATTAAAAGCGGAACAATTCACACTGTCCCGGCAACTATCGGAGTGGCTTTATTTGCCGGTATTATTTTAGCATCAATGTGGAATACAAATTGGAAAAACGTTAACTCGGATATGCAAGTTGCATCTACTCAGCACTTAGGTTTTCTTCTTATTCATCAGTATGCATTAGTATTTGAATTACTTGGTATTTTACTTTTAATTGCTTTAATCGGGGCCGCATCAATGGCTCGTAAATAAAAAGATAAAAAAATGATACATGTTGGATTAAATCATTTCTTAGTTGTCAGTACGATACTATTTTCACTTGGAATTTTAGGTATCGTAAGTAGAAAAAATGCCGTTATGGTTTTAATGGGAATTGAGTTAATACTTAATTCCGCTAACATAAACTTTATTGCTTTTGCTAAATTCGGCAATTTCGGATTTCAGGGACAAATTATGGCATTATTTGTAATAATTTTAGCTGCAGCCGAAGCTGCAATTGCATTGGCAATAGTATTAAATATTTATAAAACTTTTTCAACTGTGAATGTTGATGAAATTGATACGTTAAAGGATTAGTCATGACCGAACCACAGATGATAAATTTAGCTTTGGCGATTCTATTCCTACCGCTTTTAGGGTTTATTGTAACTTTACTTTTAGGCAAGAAAGTTAAATCTATATACATATTTGAAGTATTCATAATTATTCTTGCATTTGCCGGTGCAGTTTTGATGCTTTTTACTAAGCTTAATTATTATCCTAATTCAGATATGACATCCCAATTTAGCTGGATAGACCTTGGAAACGTTCCTCTATTGGGTAATACTTCTATCGATCTAGGGATTTTAATCGATAATATTTCAGTACTGATGATTTTTGTAGTTACTTTGATAAGCATGCTGGTACATATATTCTCTATTGCTTATATGGAAGGCGATAAGCGTTTCAATAGGTATTTTGCATATCTCGGAATTTTTACATTTTCAATGACAGGTATTGTTTTTACCCATAATATGCTAATGATGTATATATTCTGGGAACTTGTCGGATTATCATCCTACCTTTTAATTGGTTTTTGGTTTGAAAAAAAATCGGCATCAGATGCGGGGAAAAAGGCATTTATTGTAAACAGGGTAGGCGATCTTGGAATGCTTTCGGGA
>JAJYOQ010000270.1 GCA_021796135.1 Bacteroidota bacterium | reverse complement strand
AGTTTCCGGGAATGTCGTCACTATCTACGGAAAGTCATGAAGCAGGAAAAATAAAAAAGCAAGTTCCGATTCTTGTTGTTCTTGGCAATCCGCCTTATTCTGGTATATCTTCAAATAAAAGTGAGGAAGAAGTTAAAATATCTAAAGGAGATACTTATGTAACTAGCTATGATATTGTTGAAATTGACGAAAACGGATATAAAAAATATAAAGCTGTTCCTAGAACTAAAAAAGCAATTAAGAATTTGAAAAAAAATCAAAAAACCTGGATTGGTGAACAGATAGAGAATTATAAAATAATTGAAGGTAAATGGTTTGGCGAAAAGAAACATTGGCTTAACAATGATTATGTAAAATTTATAAGATTTGCTCAGTGGAAAATAGATCAAGTCGGGGAAGGAGTATTAGGCTTTATTACAGATAGCAGCTATCTGGATAATATAACTTTCCGAGGCATGAGGCAATCATTAATAAAAAGCTTTGATGAGATTTATATTCAAGATTTGCATGGAAACAACATAAAAAGGGAAAAAGCCTCGGACGGTGGAAAAGATGAAAATGTATTTGATATACAACAAGGTGTGGCTATTGCATTTTTTATTAAACATAAAAAAGGAAATACAAAAGCAATTGCCCATAACGAACTATATGGGTCAAGAAAAGTTAAATATGATTGGCTTAACAATAATAGTATTCAAAGCATAAAATGGAATAAGCTTAATCCTATAAACCCATATTATTTTTTTATCCCTAGAGACGAAAAGAATAGTGAGGGTTACAATAATTTTATCTCAATACAAGAAATATTTCCTGTAAATGTTACAGGAGTTGTTACTGCACGAGATGGTTTCGTAATCGATATTGATAAAAAAATTCTAGCAAGACGAATTGAAGAATTTAAAAGTTTATTAATTAGCGATGTTTCTATAAAAGAGAGATACAACTTGAAAGACACAAGGGGATGGAAATTTAAAACAGCAAGAATGGAATTGGCTAAAGATGAAAATTGGGGGTCTTATTTTGCCAAAATCTTATATCGTCCGTTTGATGTAAGAAATATTTATTATTCCGAAAAAATGGTTGACTGGGGGCGACAAGAAATTATGCACAATATGCTTGAAGAAAATCTCTCATTATGCTTTATGAGACAAGTTTCAACTTTTGAGTCGTATTCACAAGTTTTAGTAAGCGAGCAAATGGTTGATAACAGAACATTTTTCAGCAGTAAGGGAATTATACAACAAGCTCCATTATATCTTTATCCTGAAAAAAAAGAAAAAAAGAAAAATCCTTTTATTCAAATGGTTATGTTTGAGCCTGAAAAAGAATACCAAACTCGTCAACCAAATATAAAACAATCTATTATTGAAAAATTAAAAAGAAATTACAAAAAAACTATATTACCCGAGGAAATATTTTATTACATATACTCTATTCTTTATAGCAATACATACCGTAAAAAATATGGCGAGTTCTTAAAGATAGATTTTCCACGTGTCCCATTTACGAAGGATTATAAACTATTTAAACATCTTAGTAAAGTTGGCAAACATCTTGCAGATTTGCATTTACTTAAATCAAAAGAATTTGATAAGAGCATTTCAAAGTTTCCCAAAAGTGGAAGCTATAAAGTAGATAAAATAAAATATGAGAGTGAAAAAGTCTGGATTAATAACGATCAATTTTTTGATGGCGTAAAAGAAGAAGTCTGGAATTACCATATTGGCGGCTATCAGGTCTGTGAAAAATGGCTAAAAGACCGGAAAGAAAGAACTCTTTCAACCGAAGAAATAAAAACATATTGCAAAATCGTTACGGCACTTTCAAAAACAATCGAATTACAAAACGAAATAGATAAGTATTATGATGAATTGGAGAAAGGTGTACAAGATTTTTAGGAGTTTTGAACACTCTGGACACTATTACAAAATATGATGAGGTGCTAACCAACTACACAGGTGATTACTAATACAACCAATGGGTACTATCTCTCCGCACACGAACGCTTCTTTGAGAAAGAATGTGGCAGATGTCGTGAAATTCTTGACTTTGACAGGCAACTCAGTAAACCTTAGCATTTATGATACATTTAGCTTCAATGCTATTAGCTCTATAATCGTAAGTGTCATGGAATAACGACAGCAGTATAATCCCAGCAGCTTTTACCGCCAAGCTTGATAAAGCCGGTAAATTTATACCCAGAAGTTTGTGAGAATAATATTGCAGGGCGAAACATGAAAATAAGACAAAGTGACAAAAGTAATTTTTTCATAATACCTATAATATTTTTAATATAATATTAGTTTAATAAATTGAATATTTTCTGAATAGTAAAGGATATTACTGGATTAAAACAATTTTTCAAGTGATCTATTTGGTCAGAATATTTATTAACGGTCTAAGCCCCACCCAAGCGTCATCAATATCTCCCAGCTTTCTATTAACGGCAATTGAATTTTCATGCTACGCTCCATAATAACGAATACTTTTTTATATACAAATTAAAACTAAATATTCAATATGAAACGAACGCGATAATTAAAATCATTTTATTTAATGCTGAGAAAGACACAAAATATTCTATTATATTGTATCGAAATAAAATAAGATTAATGAGATCGATTTGAATAACCTATGAAAACGAAGGTTATTACCATGCTAACCATAATAAATTAAATTCAATAAGGTAAAGTATTGATGAAAAAATTCAATTTAGTTTTAGCAGTTTTTATAATAGGGCTATTATTTTTTGTAACAATAATACTTAAAGCATCTCATAAAGTTATTAAGACCAAAAGCGATATATCAAATTGCCTTACCATTATGAAAGATTATCCGATCCCCGGGTCATCAAAGCGTTTCGACTATCAATCTGTTGATAATAAAAGATCATTACTTTTTATAGCTCATCTAGGGGATAATTCTGTTATGGTTTTTAATTTGAAGTCTTCAACAATAATTAAGACCTTAAATGATATTCCTTCCCCTCACGGAATATTAGCAGTTCCAGAGTTAAACAGGGTCTATGTTTCAGCAACCGGTAAAGACGAAATCTATGTTATTGATGAGCAGTCACTTAAGATATTAGCCAAAGTTCCGGCGGGTAATTACCCGGACGGTATTGCTTATGCTCCTAATACAAACAGAATTTTTGTTTCTGATGAATCGGGGAAAACAGTAACAGTAATAAATGCGTTGAATAATAATATACTTGCCACGATTAAAATGGGGGGTGAAGTCGGAAATACTCATTATGATTCGGTTTCCAAACTTATTTATTCAGCAGTTCAGACGAAAGATGAACTTGTTTCTATAGATCCGGGTTCAATGAAAATTGTATCACGTTATAACCTTCCTGGATGTAAAGGCGCTCACGGTTTTTATATTGATGAAGAAACGCATTATGCTTTTATTACCGGCGAAGATAATGGCAGTTATATAGTTTTTGATCTTACAGCAAAGAAAGTTATCTTCACAGGAAAAGTTGGGAAAGAACCTGATGTTATTGCTTTCGATAAAGGTTATCATTTCCTTTATGTGGCGTCTGAAAGTGGGATTGTATCAGTATTTGAATTAAGACAGAGTGTGGTAAATAAAGTGTGCGAGGGCTTTTTGGCAGATCATGCGCATACAGTCGCAGTTGACCAGCTAACACATAAAGTATATTTCCCTTTGCAGAACATAAATGGAATACCAATTATTCGAATAATGAAACCGGTTAAACATTAGCCTATTTGTAATTTACAAAAAATGGAGAATTTGATTTCTATTTTATTTCTTATTCTTGTTACAATTTTTAATGTTAATTCTTGACTGACTCACCTTCCGCAATAGTAGTCGAAGCCTAATATTTATGTTTGATATGACTCTTTCAAAAAGTTCTCCCCTTCCTTTATCCTTCCATTTAGCAAAAGAGGAGGAAATTTGAAAGTTGTTGTGACCTAATGATTTTATTACAAGTCTACTTCGATTAAATTATTTTGGATACAATGCAGCGATTATCATTTTGGTTTTATGCCTTGATTATTAAACTAGAAATATTATTTTTAAATGTATGTGGACAAGTAAAGAACTATCAGAACTTATTAAATCAAAATTAGGTGACAGGCTGCTTATTGTGGTCTCGAATAGAGAACCATATGCACATATATTTGATGGCGATGAGATTAAATATTATGTCCCACCCGGAGGACTTGTAACAGCGCTTGAACCAAAATGAAAGCCAGCGGTGGATATTGGGTAGCCCAGGCGAATGGTGAAGCAGATGCTATTGTCGTAAATGAAAAAAACGAAATAAATTGTCCTCCTGATAATCCACTTTATACATTAAAGCGTATTTTTCTAAAAAAAGAGGAGGAAACGGGATTTTACTATAATTTTTCAAATAAGGGACTTTGGCCTCTTTGTCATATTACTTACATAAGACCACAATTCACCGAAAAAGATTATGCAATTTATAAGACGGTGCAGGATAAATTTGCTCAAGCCATTGCAGAGATAGTGCAAGACCGACCTGCATTTGTTTTTATTCAAGATTATCATTTTGTAAATCTTTCTAAGCTTCTTAAAGAAAGATTAAAGAATATTATCACTGCACAATTCTGGCATATACCTTGGCCTAACAGTGAGGTTGTTCGTATTTTACCATTTAAAAATGAATTGCTTGATGCTATAATACACAATGATCTGCTAGCATTTCAAATCCAATATCATGCTATAAATTTTTTAGATACAATTAATCGTTTTCTTGAAGCAAGAGTTGAATACGACACTATGACTGTAACAAAAGATTCTCATGTTACAAAGATTAGCGCTTTTCCTATCGGGATTGATTATGAACAAGTTAATCGATTGTCTTCTTCTGAAAAAATATTAAATCTCCGAAATGAATTACTTAAAAAATATAGGCTGAAAGATAAATTAGTTGCAATCGGAGTAGACCGAATTGATTATACAAAAGGAATTTTGGAAAGATTTTTAGCTGTTGATTCCCTTCTTCAACGATATCCGGAGTATATCGGAAAATTTGTTTATGTTCAACTTGGGGCTTTAAGCAGAATACAAATTCAAGAATATAAAGAGCTAAACGATAAATTGACTAATATGATGGTTGGGATTAATGAAAAATATAAATTAAATGGCTGGCAACCGATTATGTTTGTAAGAGCAAACCATTCACAAGATGCTATAACGGCATGGAATAGCATTGCAAATATAAGCCTTGTTACTTCACTTCATGACGGAATGAATTTAGTTGCAAAGGAATTTATTGCTGCGAGAAATAATATAGACGGGGTTTTAATTCTTAGCGAATTTACCGGTGCCGCAAGAGAACTTACTGATGCTGTTTTAATAAATCCTTATTATGTTGATGGTATGGTAGACGCGATTAAGTTCGCTCTCGAAATGCCTCTTGAAGAACAGAGAAGGCGTATGTGCAAAATGAGGGATATAGTAAAGAAAAACAATGTTTATCGATGGGCTGCAAAAATTCTAAGCGAAATATTTAACTTTGAATTTGTCGAAAGTGATTCTTAAAATGCAGGAAAATTATTTTGAATTTAAGTCAAGATTAGTGTTAACAGAATTGCTTGGTGTAAAAGCAAAAAATTTATATGAACTTTTGGAGAGAATAAAAGCTGTTCCTTTATCATCAATCTATCAGCATACTCATCGATTCTTGCAGCAGCATCATTATTTGTCTCCTGAACCCCCAAATGATTTTGCTTATTGGGTAACAAACATGTTGAACAATGAAATCGCCGGCGAACAATTAGCTAGTATTGATGTTATGCAGTTCAATAATCTCTCGGATTTAAAATTAAAATTTGTACAAATATTAAGCGGCTATACTAATAGAGCTGAAAATGGAAATTGTCCTGAA
>JAJYOQ010000269.1 GCA_021796135.1 Bacteroidota bacterium | reverse complement strand
AAATAAATACCGGAAATAATTATGACTAAACCTCAAATCTGGGTTGCTGCTTTTTTAGGACTCTTTTTAATTTTATTTATTCTTGAAAAAGTTACCGTGCGTTCCGATGTTCAGGTTAAACCTTCCACTGGAGTAGCTCCGCAAATGGGGCAATCAGCTCAGCCGTCGACAGCAGAGGATTTAATATCAAGTATTGGCTGTACCAGTTGCCACGGCGCAGATCTAAACGGAACTAAAATGGCTCCAAATATACACGGCGTTAAGAAATATTGGTCAAGAGATAATTTGATTAATTATCTTCGCAATCCAAGTTCTTTTATGTCGTCAGAAAGATTTAAAAATTATAGGGCAAAATATCAGATCATGATGCCGTCATTTAATAATATTGATGTAAAAAACCTTGGCAAGATTGCCGATTATTTGCTACAGCTTCAGTAATAATTTTACAAGATAAATTGTTTAATCACTAAAGAATTACTATTATTTAAAACAAAAACGCCCTGATATTTATCAGGGCGTTCTCATTATTAATAAGTCTATTCGTTATGCGATGGTTATTTCTTTTTCAAGGTAAACATCTTGAATAATATTTAATAGCTTAACTCCGTCAGCCATTGGACGCTGAAAAGCTTTTCTTCCTGAAATTAATCCCATACCTCCTGCTCTTTTATTAATTACAGCCGTTTTAGCAGCTTCGGCAAAATCATTTGCCCCTGAAGCCCCGCCACTGTTTATAAGTCCTGCACGCCCCATATAATTATTAATTACCTGGTAACGTGTTAAGTCAATTGGATGATCTGTTGAAAGATCGGAGTAAACTTTCTTACTTGTTTTTCCAAACTTCAAAGCTTCAAAGCCGCCATTGCACTCCGGAAGTTTTTGCTTAATTATATCGGCTTCGATAGTAACACCGAGATGGTTTGCTTGCCCGGTTAAATCTGCTGCTACATGATAATCTTTTTCTTTTGTCTTGAAGGCTTCGTTTCGTAAATAGCACCAAAGGACAGTTGCCATGCCTAATTCATGTGCATGATGGAAGGCTTCGCTTACTTCGATAATTTGTCTGTCGCTTTCCGGCGAACCAAAGTAAATCGTAGCTCCAACTGCGGCGGCGCCCATTTCGTAAGCCTGCTCAACACCAGCAAACATAATTTGGTCATATTTGTCGGGATAAGTTAAGAGTTCGTTGTGGTTAATTTTTACAAGGAAAGGAATTTTATGTGCGTATTTTCTTGAGCACATGCCGAGCACACCAAGAGTTGATGCAACAGCATTGCATCCGCCTTCGATTGCTAGCTTTACTATATTTTCCGGATCGAAGTACTGAGGATTAGGAGCAAACGAGGCTCCCGCTGAATGTTCGATTCCTTGATCGACCGGAAGAATTGAGACATATCCTGTCCCGGATAATCTTCCGCTCATAAAAATCCATTGAAGGTTTTTTAAGACATTAATATTTCTATCGGATTGGGCAAAAATTCTGTCTACAAAATCGCTGCCCGGTAAATGAAGTTGTTCTTTAGGAAATTTAGCTTTATAACTTAATAGTGATTCGGCTTCCTTTCCTAATAATTCTTGAATTTTTTTTAACATTATTACTCCGTTATTAATTGTTGAACCCTATTGCTAAACACAAAAATAAAGTTAAAAAGGGATTGATTCAATCTTAAATCTAAATTCAAGCAAAATTATTTTTCTACCGAGCGGAAATATTCCAATACTGCGCGCGCATCGTTTTGGGTTAATTGTTGATCGGGCATTAATATCTTATATTCATCAACTAACTTTTCAAGAAGCGGATCTTTTTTCTGCATCTCTGTAGTATTTAAAAGATAATTCATAATATACGCGGGCGTGTTATTCTTAGTGATATTTCTTAGCGGTGGTCCAATTTTCTTTTGATCGAGATCATGGCAGGCAATACACTTTGTGTTAAAAATATTCTTCCCTGCAGTTACAAGTCTAGGATCTATTGCGCCTAGTGTTATGTTTTTAATAGGTCCTATACCATTGTCATCGGGATATTGATAAGTCGGCTTTGGTATAGCTGCCGGTTGAGTTGGTTGTGTTGGCTGAACCGAAGATTGAATTTGTTCTGGCGCCGGCTGGCTCACATCATATTTCTTATCTGTACATGAAATGTTAATTAAAGCAATCCCAATAATTAATGTAAACAGTCTCTTCATTTCTCCTCCAAATAATCGCTTCGCCAGATTAGAAAAAGCATTATTAGTAATTCAGATTTCAACTAAGTATTAGTCTACTGAAATAATTAAAAGTTTTAAAAGTAGCATATATCGTAAAAATAACCCGCCAATAATATATATTTCATTTTAGTGAGGCAAGAAATATGATGTGCTAAATGTTACGATGTGAGATTACTCAATTATCAGTTTACTTTGGAAAAACCGCAAAAACAAAAAAGGCGACTTAAAAAGTCGCCTCGAAAAATAACTTCAGAATCAAATTTTACTTTTTAACTGATTCAAAATATTCAATTACTGCAGCAACCTGCTTTTTATTCAAACTCTGATCCGGCATAATTACACCGTTATATTCTTTTATCAACTTCTTTAATCTTGGATCAGTCTTTTGCATTTCGGTTGTATGCGTAAGATATTTTGTTAAGTATTCGTTAGACAATGTTTTGGTAATATTTCTTAACGGAGGTCCAACTAACTTTCCGTCAAGCTTATGGCAAGCAAAACACTTACTATTAAAGATTGCTTTACCTTCGTTAGCAAGTTTCTTGTCGATTGGGGCAGCTTCTTTTTTTACTTCCACCTTCTTTACCGTTTTAACAGAATCTTTTTCTAATCCGAATGCTGATGCAGTTTGAACTTTTACAGTCATTCCCATGATTGTAAAAAGAGCAAACGCGAACACTAAGATTAAACTTGATGTTGATTTCATTTTCTTTTCCTTTTTTTATTTATAAATAAACCATTCATGATAAACAAATTCAATACAATTAGAATAACACCCACCCAACTACATATAGAGTATTATTATCGGAAGCATTTCTGCCTGTACCGTCATAGTTTGTGCTGCTGCCGTTAAATTTATTATAGGCTACATATTGGACTGCAAATTGAGTATTAAGCCATGGCAAATAGGTAACTTGAGCCGTTAAACCGGCGCTGTTCGGCGAGAAGCTGGTATTAGAAGCATAAACAATTGCATCATTGTCGCCGTTTGTGTTAAAGTATCCAAGTGAAAAAGCAACGCCAACGGGTAAATTATAACTTGCATCAACCTTAAATGAGTTTAATTTTAAAGATGGACTAGCAGAACCGCCGGCAAGATAAGTTGCATCAAGATTTTGCTTCTCGGCAACATAAGTCGTGTGTGCAATAATAGTCCCGTTGTCAAGAGTTTTTTCATACTGAGCATCGAATCCAATATCAGTATATTTATCCGTGCTTGCATCGCTTATGCCTGTTGGATAAAATTGAGAAGCCATTCCGTATGTGCCGATTTCTAAATAATCGCTATCCCATTGCTGTTGAAGTGCGACTCTCCAGTATGGTGCATAACCTGCCAGTGTCATTGTATTGTCAGCAGTGGTTTCAGGAATCGGGCCGCCTTGTTTGGTAACATGATAAAGACTGAATTCACCGTATATTAAATTGTCGTATAACGCATAGGCTCCAAGCCCGGAGACTTGTCCTCCAAGTCCTCCAATTATTGGGCTTGCACTCGGTGTTGGAGCAACTCCGGAACTAAAATATGGGAATCCCCATGCAGGAGTCGTATTCCAAACGTCTTGAACGGTTGGATTGTTATTTAAAGAAATACCGTACAACAAATCATTTGAAAGTAGAGTCGTATGATCTGCAAATCTCATATCTGTATTATCTAAACCAAATGTCCCTGATTGATCGTCATAAGTTACTTGTATAAAAGAACCAAAATTAGGACTGATTGCTCCGGCAATAAAAAGACTAAACTGCTGCGGAAATTCAGTAACATCATTTTGGGTACCTGGCACTGTAGTGGCTATCTTGTTATAAGAACCTTGAATCATTGCCGAAATAGGAAGAACATTTAATAATTGAAGATTTGTATTATCTTCTTTGTAAGTGGATTTTATTGTCGCAATGCCGGTCATAGTATATCCATTTAACTTGAAAAGCCGACCGAAAGGAGTAAGTTCCGGATAAACATAATGGCAAGCGCTGCATGCTAAATTTGTTTGACGGGCATAACTTGGAATTGAATAGCCGGTGTTGCTTAGTGCAACAATTAAAATCCCCAGTAGTAGAGTAACAACTTTGTAGTTTATTACTTTTAGTTTCATATAGAGCCTCCTGAAATTAATTAATGAATAAATTTTGCTTTTACTAACAAATATTAATTTCAATGTTAGTTAAAGTATAAATGAAAAATAGTAACAGTTATGTTACCCAAATCACTGAAAATATTGATACTTAAAAAATATCCGCTATTATGAAGAAATGCATTTTTCTCAACTAATAGGTATTCAAATTCTGTTAGCAGATTGAAATAAAAAGTTGAAGAATATTAATGTCGAATAATTGACAAAACTTGACACAACTGCATTATTGCTAGTGGTTCACAGATATTCAAATCTTGTTCCAAATTTATGACAATTAAAATGTAATAATAATAAATTATATTTTTAAATTCTTCTTTATTTTGGGATTTATGCTCTTTATGTTACCAATTATGAGAATTAGGATAATCTTGTAAAAACAAAAAAGCGGCTACAAAAGCCGCTTTTATAAAAACCATGAAAAATAATTACCAAATCTTTACAAGCTTGTCTTCCGGATTTCGCATTGGATCGCCCGGTTTTACATTAAAAGCCTTCCAGAATGCGGGTGTATTGCTTAATGGTCCATCAACTCTGTAATGTTCCGGTGAATGAGGATCGACCTTTACCCTCAGTCTTAATCTTTCAGGTCTGTTTTTTATTTTCCAAATATTTGCAAAAGATAAGAAAAATCTTTGTGCAGGAGTAAACCCATTTATTTCTTTTCCGCTTTTGTACTCGGCAGTCTTTTTAAATGCATCAAATGAAATATTGATTCCGCCCAGATCTGCAATATTTTCCCCTTCGGTTAACTTGCCATTGATATGTAAAGTATCAACCGCAACATAACTATCAAACTGATCTATAATCTTTTGGGCCCTTTTGTCAAAATTTTCTTCATCCGCCTTTGTCCACCAATCTTTCATATTCCCTGCGCCGTCAAACTGTCTGCCTTGATCATCGAATCCATGAGTCATTTCATGCCCGATTACAGCTCCTATTCCACCGTAGTTAATAGCGTCATCAGCTTTAGGATCGAAGAAAGGAGGTTGCAAGATCCCGGCAGGGAAGACTATCTCATTATTTTGAGGATTGTAATAGGCGTTAACCGTCTGAGGAGTCATACCCCATTCTGTCTTATCAACTGGCTTTCCGATTTTTGCCATGTCTTTTTTAGAATTGAAGATTGATGCGCTTAAAACATTTTCAAAATATGAATCTCTATTTATAACTAATCCTTTGTAGCTTTTCCATTTGTCCGGATAACCGATTTTGACAGTAAATTCAGATAGCTTTTTCAAAGCCGCCGTTTTCGTTTCAGGGCTCATCCATTCAAGTTTTTCAATTCGGGTTTTTAAGGCTGCCATTAAGTTGTGAACTAAATCCAAAGCACGCTTTTTTGCATAAGGCGGAAAGTATTTTTCTACAAATAATTTTCCAAGCTCCATTCCGATCTGCCCGTCAATTGTTCCGAGCACTCGTTTCCAGCGGGGTTGCATTTCTTTTGTCCCGTTAAGAATCTTACCATAAAAATTAAAATTCGCTTCAACAAAAGGGCTGCTCATATAAGGCTCGGCAGAGCGGATAATATTCCACTGTAAATATTCTTTT
>JAJYOQ010000268.1 GCA_021796135.1 Bacteroidota bacterium | reverse complement strand
TATTGATTATTAAAATACTTAAGAATAAAAAAGAAATAAGTGCCAGAATATTACATTCTTTTGGGAAAATTGAAAGGTAAAAAGAATTGGAATTTTATTATCATAAATTTTGATAATAAAAGGGAAATTGAATCTTTTAAGAGAACAAAATCTTTTCTTTTTCTTTAATTTTACTTCTTTGAAAGGAATTGTTATTATCAAGAGGAATTAAGCGTATACTATTTCGAGCTTCCGGGGATAGCAGCCTTATAATTGCTTTAAGTCTTGAAAATAATTCAAGATTTATGCCTACGAAAAGATTGACTTTCTTATTGGTATATTTGGTCTGCCGGGTTGCTAAATAAGTAAGTTTTTCCAAAAGATTGGGGTTTTTAAAGTCTTCGTCTGATAAAATTAACCCAATAGCATAATTGTTTCTCTGTTTTGCTATAATATCTACTTCAAAATTTCCAATTTTTTCTGGTTCCGGTAAATATGTACCGAATCTTCTGCTTATTGTCAAGTAACCTTGCTTCCAAAACTGATCAATAAGTCTATCTACAACTTTTCTTTTTTCAACCATGATAAATCACTTAATTTTTAATTAATTATAATTGGAATTACAGGCGAAAACCTTAAATCATTTAAAATTTTAATATTTGAAATTTTTTCATATTCAAATTTTTTTATTTCACTTGAATTAAAAAGCTTACCGTATATGACTTTTTTACCATTTCTCTCTTTAGAAATAAAATATGGATCAATTAAAATTTCATTCATATCATATAAGAATTTTATTCTATTTCGGTTGCTAATTGCAGTTGAAAATATTTCGGACTTCATATTTGCTCCTTATCTTAATTAGTTATACCATCTAATTACACCAACTACTATACCTATAATCGAAAATTCCTCTATTTTGTTTACTTCTATAGGTTTATAGTTATCATTTTCAGGGATTAATCTGACTTTATTATTTTTTAATTCATATCTTTTTACGGTTGCTTCATCTCCAATTAAAGCAACTATAATTTCTCCGTTTTTGGCTTCTTTTACCGGATTAATTATCAATATATCTCCTTCGAATATTCCTGCATTTATCATACTATCCCCTTTAACCTTAAGTGCAAAATTATTAGCAGAATGTTTTATAAAAGCTGGATCTATAATTATATTTCCTTCTATATTTTCAGTAGCTAATATTGGAACACCGGCTGCAACCCTACCAACAATTGGAATTTCTTTAACTTCTTTTTGAATCGTTGCTGATAACTCAGGGAAATGTTCCGAAAATTTATTTTGAGGAAGTATTGTCAAACCTCGGCTTGCAAACCCCTCTACCTTTAAAAATCCTTTTTTTACTAATGCGTCTAAATGCCTTTTTACTCCAAATGTTGAAGAAATATTGAATTCTTTGCCTATTTCTCTTAGTGTAGGCGGATATCCATTCCCTTCATGAAATTGACTTATAAAACCTAATATTTCATTTTGTCGTTCGGTTAATTTATTTTTCATATTAGTACTCCAATGTTCACTACAAATATAGTGTACTAATGTGCATCTGTCAAGTATTTTATTTAAAGGGATAAATTTTGGTACAAATTTGATGAGGCTAAAGATATTATGAAATCAAGCAGATTTATAAGTGTTTTTTAGATAGAACAATGAAAAGAATAAAGAAAGGATAAAATTACGGCTCCTAAACAGTAAGTTTAGACTTATAACAAATTGAGCATATAATTAAACAAATGTTTTATTTAAACTTCTACTTCATTGGCAGTAACATGATTTAACCAACCATGTCTATCTTCTATTTTCCCGAGTTGAATTGAAGTTATTTCATTAAACAATTTAATATCAAGTTCGCCCGGTTCACCGTTATTAAAAAACATTTCCAAACCTTTATAGTTCAATAAACCAACAGGCGAAATAATGGCAGCTGTTCCGGTCCCAAACACTCCCTTTACATTTCCATTTTTATATTCGGTGACTACTTCATCTATGCTAATTAATCTTTCAGTAACATTCAGTCCCCAATCTTTAAGAATGTGTATAACAGAATCTCTGGTTACCCCGGGAAGAATACTGCCAGTTAATTTTGGCGTAGCAATTTCATCTTTAAAGTTTACAAAAATATTCATTGTACCGACTTCTTCAATGTACTTTTGTTCTATACCGTCAAGCCAAAGTACTTGCGTAAAACCTTTTTTATGAGCTTCTTCTGCAGCAAGCAAACTGGCAGCATAATTTGCCGGGGTTTTACAAGCACCAAGCCCTTTATTTACAGCACGAACATACTGATCCTGAACAAGAATTTTAACGGGCTTAAATCCTTCTGCATAATAAGCTCCAACAGGAGAAAGAATAATTATCAATTTATAATTTGAAGCCGGTTTAACCCCAAGAAACGAATCACTTCCAAATACGAATGGTCTGATATAAAGAGATTCACCTTGCTTAGTCGGAATCCAATCCTTTTCAACATTGATTAATTCATTTATAGCATGCAGTAAAAAGTGGGGATCTACCTCCGGAATACAAATTCTTCTGGCAGAGTTGTTAAGTCTTTCAATATGTTTTTCAGGACGAAATATTACTATTTCACCGTTTATTGTCTTAAATGCTTTCAACCCCTCAAAAATACCCTGACCATAATGTAAAAACATAGTTGCTGGGTGGAGCGACAGCTCTGTTAGTGGCCTAATTGCAGGATTATGCCATCCTTTTTCAGAATTGTAATCCATTTCAAAAATATGTTCTGTAAAATATTTACCAAATCCTAATTCTTGAGGTAAAATGGGTTGAACGCGTTTGCTTGATAATTCAAATTTTATTTTTTCCAATTTTTTCACCTAATTACTAAAAAAATGCTCTTCATATTACAAAAAATTATTGAAATATTAAAGCTAATTTTCACCTTAACGAGCCTTCTTAATCGATAATTATTTTCTAATGTTTTAAGCTATAACTCTATACTTAACATATTCATTAAATTAGAAAAATAACATCCATAAGAAATAATCTAATATTAAAATCAATGCGGCTGAAAGGACAAAAGATTTAATGGTTGAAAGTCCAACTCCCTCAGCCCCGCCATCTGTCCTAAATCCAATATGACATCCAAGCAATGATGTTACTCCGCCGAATACAACAGTTTTTACCAGTCCAGAAATAAGATCAGAAATTTTAAAAAATCTTTTCACTGATAGAAAGAATACCGTAAACGAAACACCCAAAAAATAATTTGATACTACATAAGCACCAAAAACTGCTATAGTATCTGCGAAAATAACCAGTAACGGCATTGTTAAAATTGAAGAGATAAATCTAGGCATAGCTAAATACCTTACGGGACTAATAGCCATAGTTTCAAGTGCATCTATCTGCTCCGTGACTTTCATTGTTCCTAATTCTGCAGCAATTGATGCTCCAACACGCCCTGCTATTACGATTCCTGTAAGCACAGGCCCAAGCTCTGTAATTATTGCTCTACTTGTAGTACCGCCCAAAAAAGACATTGGAGCAATTCCTTTAAGTTGATATGCAGCCTGCCAGGCAGATACTGCACCGGTAAAAATTGCTATTATAGAGACGAGAGGAATTGAATTAACACCTATATGCTCCATTTGCGCAAAAATAATTTTTCTACTTTTGGATATCATTTTTAAGCTCTTTATTATTTCCCATAATAAAGCCGCTACTTGACCTATTTCCTGTAATAAGTCTAATATTTTTTTTCCAATTCTTTGAAATAAATCTGACATTTAATATAAACACAATATTAAAAATAATTCTCTTTTAAAAACTTAAAACCCTATGTTATAAAGATACAATTATTAAATATAATTTAATTGAAGAATAAAACGATTTAATTTATCTTTATATTAATAATCCATTTTTATTTGCGGAATATATCCTTCTTAATATATTAAAAAGATAAAGATAAAATCTATTTAAGATAATCTCTGTATGTTATACTTAAATTTATTTGTAAAAATATAACTATCAAATCTCAAACGAAAGGTTACGGATCAATGGTGAGAAACAAGAAAATGCTTGAATGGGTTGAAGAAATGGCAAAATTATGCCAGCCAGATTCAATTTATTGGTGTGATGGCTCCGAAGATGAATATGAACGAATAACTAATGAACTTGTTAAGAGCGGTACCTTTACAAAATTAAATGAGGAAAAAAGACCAAATAGTTATTATTGCCATTCTGACCCCTCAGATGTTGCTCGGGTTGAAGATAGAACATTTATATGTTCTTTAAAAGAAGAGGATTCTGGTCCGACTAATAATTGGATTAATCCACTAGTAATGAAAAGTACTTTAGCTAAAAAATTTGAAGGATCAATGAGGGGACGAACTATGTATGTTATACCCTTCAGCATGGGACCAATCGGCTCAAGGTTTTCACACATTGGAGTTGAACTGACTGATTCTAAATATGTTGTTTGTAATATGAAAATAATGACCCGAATTGGGCAGCAGGTTTTAGATGAACTTGGAGAAAATGACTTTGTTCGTTGCTTGCATTCGGTTGGAGCGCCATTACATCTGAATCAAAAAGATTCTTATTGGCCTTGCAATCCCGAGAAATATATTGCCCATTTCCCGGAAGAAAAACTAATATGGTCATTTGGCAGCGGATATGGAGGAAATGCTTTGTTGGGAAAAAAATGCTTTGCGTTAAGAATTGCTTCTAGTATGGCACGCAATGATGGATGGCTTGCTGAACATATGTTAATTCTCAGCATAACGTCACCTAATGGAATTAAAAAATATTTTGCTGCTGCATTTCCGAGCGCCTGCGGAAAAACAAATCTTGCCATGCTTACTTCTACTTTACCAGGTTGGAAAATTGAGACAATTGGCGATGATATAGCATGGATGAAATTTGGCGAAGATGGAAAATTATATGCTATTAATCCGGAAGCAGGGTTTTTTGGCGTTGCTCCGGGCACTTCAATGGATACTAATCCTAATGCTATTTTATCAATGAATAAAAATTCAATTTTTACTAATACAGCATTAACCCCAGATAATGATGTCTGGTGGGAAGGGATGACTTCAGAAAAACCAGATAAATTAATTTCTTGGCTTGGGAAAGAGTGGACGCCACAATCAAGCGAAAATGCCGCTCATCCAAACGCTAGGTTTACTTCACCGTCAAACCAATGCCCTGTTATTGACTCACAATGGATCAACCCAAATGGAGTACCCATTTCTGCAATATTATTTGGAGGTAGACGCGCCAAAGTTGTGCCTCTTGTTTATGAAGCATTCAATTGGCAGCATGGAATCTTTATGGGATCTATTGTTTCGTCCGAAACCACTGCTGCTGCTGAAGGCAATATAGGGAATGTTCGACATGACCCATTTGCAATGCTTCCTTTTTGTGGTTATAATATGGGTGATTACTTTAGGCACTGGCTTAGTATAGGAGAAAATTCTTCATCTGACCTCTTACCAAAAATATTTTATGTCAATTGGTTCAAAAAAGATTCAAATGGCAAATTTTTATGGCCGGGATTTGGAGATAACATTAGAGTATTAAAATGGATTTTTGAACGTTTAGAAGGTAAAGATTCTTATACCAAGACCCCCATTGGTTTTGTTCCAAATAAAAATTATTTAGATCTCTCCGGATTAAAAATTTCAGATGAAAATTTATCCGAACTTCTTAAAGTTGATAACGATGAATGGTCAAAAGAATTGACAGAAATAAAAGAATATTACAAGATATTTGGAAATAAACTCCCCGAGCAATTACTAGATGAAGTAAATAATCTGGAGCTTAGACTTAAAGAATAAATCTTTATGATATAAGAGTTTATTAGGTTAATTCTTTAACCATATCTAGATATTTACATAATTTGCAAATATGGGCCGAAATGAGACACTCTATCTCAAT
>JAJYOQ010000267.1 GCA_021796135.1 Bacteroidota bacterium | reverse complement strand
CTTGACTCCACATACCGTTAAAGAATAGTGAATATGGACGGGTTATTTCTTCTTCTAGCTGATCTAAGCTCACATTTCTCGATTTCCTAATAAATTCTTTCCCCTTAATAAAAAACAATATAGTTGGTACTGCAAAAACATTATTTTGGGCAGCCAATTCCTTGTATTGATCACAATCAATATAGGAGAATTTCATTTGAGGAAATTTATCATCCAACAAATCGATCAATTTTGGCTTAAGAACTTTGCAGACATTACACTGCGGGGTACTGAAATACAGAACTGCCCCTTCATTTTCGGAGATAAAGTCTTTAAGTTCTTTATCGGAAGTTATAGTTATCATAGCCAAATTAAATTTATATTTTATTTAAAGTAAATAAATTAATAATTTATTTAGGAGCAATTATCACAATTATGACATGGTTTTTCATTTTTAAAACCAAAATAATCAGAGATAAACACTCTTCTGCAGCTGTCACTTTTAAAATAATTAACAACTGAAAGCAACTTCTTATTATCGTTCAAAAGTTTTTCCTTTAGATGATTTTCGTTATCAAGTTCAAAGGGTAAATCACTTATAATTTTCAGGTTATGTTTTTCCAGGGATCCTTCTGTAACTGAATAACGATCAAGCATACCCAGAGCTGTTTCAATTCTAAAATCATTTTTGTTTTTAAAATTCATTTGTTCGCGCAAAAAATCTATTCCATCGGAATTTACTCTATCAATATCTCTTTTTAAAAGGTCATATACCGCAGAATAAAAATTTGCGTCAGGGTTAGACCATTTTATAAAATCCATCTGAATATAAAGATCCTGCTGACTATATAAAAGCATACACAATGAATCTTTACCGTCTCTGCCGGCTCTTCCGATTTCTTGATAATAGGATTCTATTGATGAAGGCACTTCAGCATGAATAACGAAACGGATATCCGGTTTATCTATTCCCATTCCAAAAGCATTTGTAGCCAGGATTAAACAATCACGATCGGAAATAAAATCTCTTTGCATTAGTTTCCTTTGTTTATCGGGTAATTTACCATGATAAACATTATGCTTATATCCTTTATCTCTTAATAATTGAGAAAACTTTTCAAGAGTCTGAATAAGAGAAAAATAGATTATCCCTGATCCTTTATAATTATCAAGCACAGAAAGTATTTCTTTGAGCTTTTCCTTTTCATCAATTACATCAATAGCAGATAGTCGTAAATTTGGGCGTTCGATTCCCTGATGGAAAGTGAGGATTTCATCAGTGTTAATTTTTAATTTATTTATAATATCTTTTTGAACATTATAAGTTGCAGTGGCGGTAAGTGCAATAGTTAATGGATTGCCCAGTAATTTTCTAAAATCACCTAACCTTGAATAATCGGGACGGAAATCATGACCCCATTCCGAAATACAATGAGCTTCATCGACAGCGAGAAGGGAAATATTAGCATTTTTAATTTTCTGAACAAAATCATTTATTCTAAATCTTTCGGGAGTGACATACAGAATTTTTATTTTGCTTAATAGGAATTGATCTAATCTTTCTTCCTTTTGACTTTTTGAAATTGTTGAGTTAATAAATGATGCGGGAATATTCTTTTTCTTTAAAGAATCAACCTGGTCCTGCATAAGAGCAATGAGAGGACTAATAACAATTGTTCCGCCTTCAAATATTAAAGACGGAATTTGATAGCACAATGATTTCCCACTTCCGGTTGGCATTAACACTAAACTATGTCCCAAACGGTTAACAGTTCGGTCTATAATTTCTTCCTGTAAACCGCGGAATGAATCATAATCAAAATATTTCTTTAATATTTCTTTTGGCGAAGTCATTTTATAATTATATATATTGAAAATGTAAAGATAACAATTCATTTTTAATATTTTTAAAAGATAATTATTATAGGTAATTTTGTTTGTAAATGTGCAATCATTAAAGAGAAAAATTATGCAAAAAATTAAATTATATTTTATCAGTATTATAGCTTGCTCAATATTAAATGGTTTTACTTTCGCTCAGAGTATACAAAAGAAAATAGATATAGCCGGGAATTGGATAGGCACCTTAAATGTTTCTACAATACAATTAAGAATTGTTTTTCATATTCAAAAGACTGGTGATGAATATAGCGCTACATTGGACAGCCCAGATCAAGGCGCTAAAGATATTCCGACTTCTAAAGTTTCATTTGACGGAAACCGGCTTGAGATAGATGTGCCGGTTATTCAAGGAACATATTCAGGCAGATACTATGCCGATAGCAGTTTCTTTAACGGTATGTGGAGTCAAGGCGGAAGTAATCTTCCTCTTAATCTAGTAAAAACAAATAAAGATATTGAAATTATAAGACCTCAGGAACCGAAGAAACCTTATCCCTACAATGAAGAAGAAGTAACTTTTGAAAATAAAAAAGCCGGGGATGTCCTTTCCGGGACATTTACTTACCCTAAAGAAGGAAAAAAGTTTCCAACAGTTCTATTAATCCCCGGTTCAGGTCCGCATAATCGAAATGAAGAAATTCTAGGGCATAAACCATTTCTAGTAATTTCTGATTACTTAACAAGACATGGAATAGCGGTTTTAAGATATGATGACAGGGGAGTTGGAAAATCTACAGGAAGTTATGCAGGCGCTACTTCTAAAGACTTAGCATCGGATGCTGCAGCTGCAGTTAATTACCTTAAAACAAGAAAAGAAGTAGGGAAAATCGGTCTTATCGGTCATAGTGAAGGCGGAATTATAGCTCCAATGGTAGCTAATCAATCGAAGAATATCTCTTTTATTATTCTAATGGCTGCACCGGGAATCCCGTGCGATCAAATATTATTGAAGCAAGCATACCTAATCGGGAAAGGGGCGGGTGAAAATGATAGTACATTAGAAATTACAAAGAAATTAAATGAAAAAATTTATAATCTTATAAAAGAAAAAAAAGACAGCAGTCAAACTGCACATAGACTTGAAAAAGTTGCATCCGATTTTTATGATAATTCCAGTCCGCAATTCAAACAAGCACTTGGTTCCAAAGAGAATTTCTTATTGCAGCTAAAACCTGTATTGAGTCCATGGTTTAGGTACTTCATAAATTACGATCCTCGCCCAGCATTAGAAAAAATAAAATGTCCTGTACTTGCGATTGACGGTACAAAAGATGTGCAGGTTCCTCCTAAAGAAGATCTTGCAGCAATAAAAAAAGCATTAATAGACGGTGGAAATAAAAAAGTCAAAATAGTTAACTTCGAAGGATTAAATCATCTATTTCAGCCTGCTAAGTCGGGTTTACCGTCCGAGTATAATAAGATTTCAGAGACAATATCTCCTAAAGTTTTAGAATTAATAACAAGTTGGATTTTAGAGCAGTAATTTGACAAACAGAAAATTAAGTATTACTTTTGTTTAAGCTTATAATATAATTATGAAAATTAAAAATAAACATATATTAATCAACTGCACTACTACCGGAATGCACACCCCGAAAACAATTTACGGCGGCTGAAGCACGGTTATATAGTTATAAAATTAAAAAACCGGCTTCAGAAATGAAGCCGGTTTTTTTTATACATATTTGAAATGAAAGAAAAATAAAATGAAAGTATTAAAATTTGGCGGGTCCTCTGTCGGTGATTCAAAGCGAATTCAAAATGTAATTGAAATCATTAAAAATTCAATTCATGTAAATAAAAAAATTGCCGTAATATTTTCTGCTTTCCAGGGAGTAACAGATGAGTTGATTAGTATCAGTAATAATGCTTCTTCGGGAAATAGTGAATATTTTGATTTATATAAAATATTAGAAAAAAAACATCTTCAAATTGCTAAAGAGCTTCTTAATGTCAAAACACAAAGCAATACGCTTGCAAACTTAAAATTAAACCTTAATGAATTGGAAGATGTACTGCATGGGGTTTTTTTAGTAAAAGAATTATCGGCACGTACTTTAGACTTCATTCTTAGTTTTGGAGAAAGACTTTCTTCTTATATAATTGCTCAAGTTCTAAAAGATAATGACGTCGACTGTGAATTTCTTGACAGCCGTCAACTTATTAAAACTGATGAAAACTTTGGAGCCGCTAAAGTCGACTTTAACGCTACGAATTATAATATTAAAAAATATTTCAAATCTCATAAAAAAATTCAGATTATTACAGGTTTTATAGCATCCACTAATGAAAATGAGACAACTACGCTAGGAAGAGGAGGATCTGATTATTCAGCATCAATTTATGCAGCAGCATTAAATGCCAAAGAAATTGAAATATGGACTGATGTAGACGGTGTTCTTACAGCGGACCCTAAAAAAGTTAAAAAAGCTTTTTCTCTTAAGAATCTAACATATGAAGAAGCAATGGAGTTATCGCATTTCGGAGCCAAAGTAATACATCCTCCGACAATGCAGCCCGCATTAGATAAGAAAATTCCGATCAGAATTAAAAATACTTTTAACCTAGCTTTTGAAGGAACCCTTATTAACAATAAAAGTCTGACTAATGAATTTTTAATTAAAGGTATATCGTCTATCGACAATATATCGTTAATAAGAATTCAAGGCGGCGGAATGATAGGTGAGGCAGGTATAGCTCAACGGATATTTGCGGCGTTAGGAAGAAAAAAAATAAATATTATCCTCATAACTCAAGCATCTTCCGAACATTCTCTATGCCTGGCTATTCTTCCTAATTATGCCGAGACAGCAGTTAAAGCTATTCGAGAGGAGATTCATTATGAAATCAATGAAAAGAAAATATATGATCCTGTTATAGAAAACAATTTATCTATAATAGCTGTAGTCGGGGAAAATATGAGAAATAAACCGGGACTTTCCGGCAAAGTTTTTCAAGCTCTTGGTAAAAACGGTATTAACATTGTTGCAATAGCACAAGGCTCATCAGAATTAAATATCTCTACCGTAGTTTCAAAAGATAATGTTGCAAAAGCTTTAAATGCTTTGCATGATGCATTCTTTTTGTCTATTACAAAGACCGTAAACCTTTTTATTGTCGGGACCGGACTTATTGGAAGCACATTGTTACAACAAATATCTAATCAAACAGGATTTCTGGCTAAAGAATATTTACTTAGCATAAATATATTAGCGCTTGCCAATAGAAGGAAAATGGTAATTGATACAAATAATATAAATCTGTCTGAATGGGAAGAGAAATTAGCTGCCGGTAAAAAAACAGACCTCAATAATTTTGTGGATACAATGATAAAGCTAAATCTTCCAAACAGTATTTTTGTTGATTGTACTGCAAGTGAGGAAGTGGTAGATAAATATCAGGAAATTTTAAATGCAAGTATTTCCATTGTTACGCCAAATAAAAAAGCAAATTCAAGGAGTATGGAATTTTATTTAGCGCTTAAACAATCAGCATTATTACATAATGTAAAGTTTATGTATGAAACAAATGTCGGAGCAGGTCTTCCTATAATAAATACGGTAAGAGATTTAGTATCTAGCGGAGATAAAATTATTAAGATAGAAGGAATACTGTCAGGTACACTAAGTTATTTGTTCACTTCATTTACAAAAGGTAAATCCTTTAGTTCCATATTAAAAGAGGCAAAAGCAAAAGGGTTTACCGAACCGGATCCAAGAGATGATTTGAACGGTGTAGACTTTGCGAGAAAATTATTAATTCTAGCGCGAGAAGTCGGCATGAGAATGGAATTAAAAGATGTACTTGTTGAAAATATTGTTCCGGTTAAAGCAAGGAATTCAAAATCAATAGATGAATTTTTTATAAATCTTGAAAATTGTGATTATGAATTTGAAAATAAAAGGAAAAGCGCCGAAGACAAAGGAAAAGTACTTAGGTACATTGCAAAGCTGGAAAGCGGTAAAGCTGAGATTAGCTTACATGAGATTGACAGCAAACATCCTTTTTACTCGCTTTCTGCTACTGATAATATACTTGCTCT
>JAJYOQ010000266.1 GCA_021796135.1 Bacteroidota bacterium | reverse complement strand
TAAATATTTAGAAAATGAACTTTTATCTTTTGCCAGGACAAGAGATATTTATTATCAAATTAGAATTGTTGACGAGGATGGTAATGAAATAGCATGTGTACACGCTGATTCTGCGGATGCAAATGTTAATACCTTTACCGCTACACCCAAAGATGAATTAAAACATACTCCTTTAATTTATTATCAGCTAATGGACAAACCTTTATTAAGGAACCAGATTGCTTTAGCGCCTGCCGAGCTTTTAGGTCCTGATCATAAACTGGTTTCTGTAATTACATTTGCAATGCCGCTTTTTTCCAAAGATAAAAAAGCCGGAATGTTAATAGCAGACGTTTTTGTCAAAAATCTATTTAGTACTCTTCAAACTTATAAGACTCTTAATAAATATGAAAAAGTAATTCTTGTTAGCGGAGACGGTCATTATCTTTATCATTCACAAAAGAAAAAAGACTGGAGTAAATTATTAGCCGGTAGAGATAAATTTAATCTTCAAAATGATTATTCTAAATCTACAAATAATCAAATTATATCTGATAAGAAATCTTCCGTAATTGACAGCAATGGAGATATAATTTATCACGCTCCTTTATTTTACGGCTATTCGTCAATTTATCACGCGAATATCGGTGAAAGTTTTACGATCCCTTTATATTTAATTGTAGCGATTCCAAAAGCAATAATTATGGAACCGGTTCATACTTATGAAATTACCTTTGCGGGTATCTTGGTTTTGTTTTTGTTCATCTCAATTGGTTTGAGTTTATTGGCTACTCAGCATTTTACTAAATCAATTGCGACACTTACCCGCGGCGCAGAAACAATTACTAAAGGAAATTATAATCATCGCGTAAATGTTGAGACTCGTGATGAAATCGAGAAACTTGCAGAGCAGTTTAATTTAATGGCTCAATCACTATTTGATCATGAAAATGAAATTCAAAAATATAGAACTCACTTAGAAGAAATGGTTAATTCCAGGACTGAGGAGCTGTTTGCCGAAAAGACAAAACTGCAGGCAATTCTGGATAATGTTCCAAGCGCATTTCTCCTTTTAGATAAAGATCTCCATATTCAAACTGCCAGCGCAGCTTTTAACGGGATTACCGGCTATAAAATAGACGATGTAAAGGGTGAGACTTGCAATAAAATTTTTGGAAATAACGGATTTTGTATTGATTGTATTTGTAAGCAGGCAATAACTAAAAGTAAAATTGAATCTTGCATTAACCATACTTTTGAAGGCAAACCGGAGGAACGCTATATTGAACATATAGCAATCCCGATGAAGAAAAATGGTGAAACTATTGCGGTCTTGGCTGTTATAACTGATATTACAAAACGTAAAAAATTAGAGAATGTACTTATTAAAACTGAAAAACTTGCTGCAACTGGCGAAATTGCTGCTTTCGTGGCACATGAATTTAGAAATTCGCTTACTTCTATAAAAATGATTCTCCAATTACTTACGGAATCAGAAAACCTCGTAAGGTCTGAGAAGAAATCCATTTCCGTTGCTCTTAATTCCACTAGAGAGATGGAAGATATCGTTACAAAATTATTAAATTTTGCATACCCTTTACCTATGAAATTTCAAATTGCGGAAATAGAAAAAATATTAAATGATAGTTTGGACTTTGTTCAATTGCGGCTGCAAAAGTCTAAGATCTCTATCCGAAAAGATATTGAACCTTTAATTCCGAATATACTATTAGATATCTCTCATTTGAAGGAAGCTATTATTAATCTATTATTAAATGCTATACAGTCAATTGATGAAAAAAGGAACCATTCCGAAGATTCAAATGAAGGCATCGGATTAGAATTAGGAATTTCAATCTCAATTAAAAAAATAAGCCTTAAAAAAACACTTCATGATTATAAAGTTGATGACGGAGTAGATTATGTGCGAATTGAAAATTCCGATCGATCCAGATATGAAATAACATTGCTAAAAGGTACAAATTGCATCCAGATTGAAATAGCTGACACAGGAATGGGCATTGAACGCAAAAATATTTCCAAAATATTTGACCCATTTTTCACGACAAAAGCAAACGGTACAGGTCTGGGTTTGCAAATGGTGAAAAGAACTATAAATGCCCATCGGGGCATTATAACTGTTGAAAGTAAAAAAGGCGCTGGGACAATATTTAGAATTTTAATTCCCATTGAGAATGACGGAAATTCATTACCTGAATATATTTAGTAACATTGTGAGGTCTTCAATTGAGCGATAAAAAGAAAAATGCTTTTAGGATTCTGGTAGTAGATGATGATGAAAAAATTTTATATGCATTTCTTGAAGTATTGAAAAAAGACGGATATTCAGCAATTACTGCAAATGACGGAGAAGAAGCATTAAAGACAGTTGCATCCGAAAGTGTTGATCTGATTTTCATGGATATAACTTTACCCAAATTAGACGGGTTGGGAGTCCTTAAAAAATTAAGAGAACAAAATATAAATATTCCGGTAATAATTATTACTGGTTATGGTATAATGCAGAATGCAATAAAAGCCATGCAGCTTGGAGCTTTTGATTATCTCACCAAACCGCTTGATATTGAAAAGATAAGAGAATTAACCCGAAAAGCTTTACCTGAATCTTTAGAGTCTAACGTTGTAAAAGTAGATCACCCATCGTTAAATGCTGATATAGTTGATAGATATGACCTTATTGGCAGAAGTGAAAAAATGCAGGAGATTTATAAATTAATCGGACTGGTTTCAACAACACCGAATACTGTATCCGTTCTAATTACCGGAGAAAGCGGAACAGGTAAGGAATTAGTCGCAAGGTCAATTCATAACAGCGCTTTAGGTATGGGTTATCCGTTTATCGGAATTAACTGCTCAGCAGTGCCGGACAACCTTCTTGAATCAGAGTTTTTCGGATTTGAAAAAGGATCTTTTACCGGTGCAATAGAACGTAAACTGGGTAAATTTGAACTTGCACATAATGGTACAATTTTTTTGGATGAAATAGGCAATCTTTTACCCAATCTCCAGCAAAAATTACTCAGAGTCCTTCAGGAACGAGAGTTCGAAAGATTGGGCGGTGATATTCCTATCAAAGTTCAAGCTAGGTTCATTGCTGCAACTAATCGAAGCCTGGAGTCTGAAATTAAAAAAGGTAATTTCAGAGAAGATCTTTTTTTTAGATTAAACGTTGTCTCAATAAAACTTCCGCCGCTAAGAGAGCGTACTGAAGATATTCCGCTTCTTGCCAATTATTTCCTTGCGAAGTATAACGAGCATTTAAGTAAAAAAGTTAAAGGATTTTCTCAGCAGGCTTTGGATTTGCTGGGTTCATATCATTTCCCTGGCAATATTAGAGAATTAGAGAACTTAATTGAGCGCGCTGTCATGCTGACCCGCGGAGAAGAAATTGGGCATGAATTACTCGAAAAAATGATTAGTGTAAATAATATTAAAAGCTCTTCCTTACCTGTTACCGGTACGACTTTCAGACAGGCAAGAGAAAATATTCTTCAAATTTTTGAGAAACAATTCATAGAAGAAAAACTTTCTGCACATTCCGGTAATGTAACTTCCGCATCAAAATCATCAAATATGACAAGACAAAATTTCCAGCGCATGATGAAAAAATATAATATCAATTCCGAAGACTTCAAATCATAAAAAACCAAAAGTGTAAAACTTTATTTTACACTGCCAAATAATAATTGGCAGTTGTACTGCTACTTGAAATTTCCTTATCATAAAAAACCGCTTTCCTGATCAATTTTATGCATTTCTGCGATAAATTGGCAATCGGCATGGTTGTTGAATATTATCTGGCGTTTGCAGTATTAATTGAATATAAAGCTAATTGCCACTCTTACAACTTGTTTATATAAAATGTTATGAATATGCACCAGGTTTTGGTTGTGGACAATGATGAAAATATCCTTTCTGCATTTGAGGAATATTTAATTAAAAAAAACTGCAATATGATTGGAGCGCCGACAACAGAAGTCGGACTAAAAAAGATGAAACAGCAAAATTTTGATTTACTAATTGCGGATGTAAGTGTTGCTTCTAAATTAGAAACCGATTTTATCATGGAGGCAAAAAAACTTCAATCAAATATTAGAATAATAGCAATTACAAGTTATTCCGATAAAATTAGAGAATCAAATATGAAAATAAATGGCGCTGATTATCTTTTTATCAAGCCGTTAGAATTAAAGAAACTAAATAAAGCAGTCGACTACTGTTTAAAACAAAATCAAAAAATAATTTCTTAGATATGTTAACATTTAATCAAATAATTAGGAGTAAAGAAATGAAATCACGAGTACCGTTCTTTTCAGGAAAATTATCCTCCGGGATAAAGCAAGGTCAAACCTTGTTAATTATTATTATGACCGGAATTTTGATCACAATTTTTAATTCTCAGAATTTTGCAATACCTAGCTTTGCAAGACAGACAAATCTGTCATGCAACTATTGCCATTATACATTCCCTGCTCTTAACTCATTCGGCAGAATGTTTAAGTTGAACGGATATACAATGAACAATACAGAGACTATTGAAGCAGTCTCCCCGGATAGCAATAGAACTACTTTAAAACTATTAAACTCCCTTCCTTTATCGGCCATGGTAATGACTTCTTTTTCATCAGTTAATAAACCACAGCCCGGGACAGAAAGTTCTTTTGCACAATTACCGCAACAAATCAGTTTTTTCCTATCTGGAGAAATTACTCCTCACTTCGGAACATATTTACAATTTACTTATGATCCTTCAGGCGGAACTTTCGGACTTGATATGGTGGATTTAAGATACGCAAACCATACCTCACTCGGTTCTAATGACTTGCTTTATGGATTCACATTAAATAATAATCCATCAATGCAGGATGTTTGGAATACAACTCCAATATGGAGTTTCCCTTATGCATCTTCAGGTGCAGCTCCTTCTCCTTCAGCTTCAACCCTTTTGCAATCAGCACCCGGAAATGAAGCCGGATTGGGTGTCTACGGTCTATATGATAAATTATTATACGCTGAAATATCTCTATATCATTCAGCTCCGCAAGGCGCAGCTTATCCTCCCGATTCAACTTGGGCAGGTAATATTAAAGGAGTATCTCCATATTGGAGAGTGGCTCTTCAGCATCAATGGACAAGTCAATATTTAGAGATTGGAACTTTTGGTCTATCTCAAGAAATTTATCCAATGGGTATTTCCGGACTAACTAATAAATTTACTGACATCGGTTTTGATGCTCAATATGAAAATAGTCTGGATAATGGCGGAACAATAATTTTACATACTTCCTATATTACCGAAAAACAGAATCTCGATGCAACATTCAATGCAGGAGCATCAGCTAATTCAAGCAATACATTAAATTCATTTAAAATTGACGCTGCTTATAATTTCCCGGATTTTGCGGAGTTATCGGCAGGATTCTTCTCAACTAGCGGGTCAAGTGATGCTGTCATTTACGCTCCAAACCCGGTCACAGGAAGTAATAGCTCTACCCCTAACAGCAGCGGTGAAGTACTTCAGTTAACATTTATTCCCTGGCTCAATACTCAATTTGCATTACAATATACTATGTATAACCAATTCAACGGCGGAAGCACTAATTATGATGGTTCTGGCAGAAATGCATCCGATAATAATACAATGTACTTCTTAGCATGGTTTGTTTTTTAGTTAAATATCAGAAATAATTTCTTAGGAGAAAATAATGAAATCGCACTCAATAATTAAAATTCTATTTCTAGTATCAATAATCAGTTTCCTTAGCATTGCTTCAAATGAAGCAATGCTTAAAACCGGGAATCAACAGAAAAAAAGCGCTGCTGAGGATAAAGGCATCGGACCGGTAAAAGAAGTAAAGCTAGGCAATATTGATAAGAGACTGGTTGATAAAGGCAACTCAATCTATAATGAGGAGTAATTTCTCCAGAT
>JAJYOQ010000265.1 GCA_021796135.1 Bacteroidota bacterium | reverse complement strand
GCAGTAATTTGAGCGATATTAAAGAATATTGTATTAAAAATAGAATTAAAATTATAACAACAATGGACTTCCTTTATGAGGCACTAATGAACAAATTGTATTCAGAAGAAGAATGTAATACATTCATTAATAACGTATTGGAAAAGGGGAATAGACTGCCGACGAAAAGCATTGCCGAATATGTTAAAAAATTCAAAATGTAGAGCCCAAATATCAAAACCATTCATATATTTTTATTCTTGACTATGCTATCTTTATATGCTAATTTTACTCTCTAAATTGATAAGAAAATTGGAGAAAAAATGAATCGTTCTAAACTTTTTACTATTGCTATATTGTTTATCGGATTAGCAGTTACCGGATTTCAATGCGCTTCTACCGAATTGACAAGTGCAAAACTATATATTCAACAAAAAAACTATCCTAAAGCTATCGAATCCTTACATAAGGAAGTTGAGAAAAATCCTAAAAGCGATGAGGGCTACTATCTCTTAGGTCTCGTTAGCGGCGAACAGGGCGATTATGCTACCATGATTAGTTCCTATAAGAGTTCTCTTGAAATAAGTAACTTATACCAAAAAGATATTGAACAATCAAATAAATATTTTTGGGCTAACTTGTTTAATCAAGGCGTCGGCTACTTCCAAAAAGGTAACGCAGCTACCGATAAAGACAGCTCCAAAATGTTTTATGATAAATCAATTTATGCTTTTGAAACTGCTACTAAACTTGAACCTGATTCGGTAGATACTTTCAAAAACCTTGCGTTTGTGTATCTAAGTGCGCAAAATTATGACAGCGCAATTGCTCCTCTAAAAGTCTTAGTCGATAAAAGTCACTCTATCGACGGCTACAAATATCTCGGCGAAATTTATTACAACAAAGGCGAAAAACTGAAAACCGAATACGCTACTTCCCATTCAGTTCAGGATAGTCTCCAATATATGGATGAATTTAATAAAGCAATTAATATTCTCCAGGAAGGCAGAAAATATTTCCCTAACAACGGCGACTTATTACTTTATCTTTCAAATTCATATATAGCCGCTCATAAAATTGATGTGGCAATTGACGCTTTCAAAGCAGGCGTTATTCAGGACCCGACTAATAAATTCTATCGCTATAATTATGGCGTCCTTTTGTTAGGCAATAAAGATTATCCGGGCGCTGTCGAACAATTTAAGAAAGCTGTCGAAATTGACCCGAATTACCAAAATGCAAACTACAACCTTGCTGTTACCTATGTTAAATGGGCAGCCGATATCCAAAAAGAACTTGATGCTAAAAATGATACGGCGACTACTCCTTTCAAAGAGAAATATGTCGCAGCTCTTCCTTACCTTGAAAAAGTTGTAAGCTTAAAAGATAACGATCCAAATATGTGGGAGCTTCTTGGAAAAGTTTATGCAACTTTAGGCTATGAAAAGAAAGCTACTGAAGCTATGGATAAAGCAGATAAATTACGCAAGTAATTTTTAGCTTTAATTAGTATTTTATTTAGCCGAAATTATTGCTCCCATTCTTATGGACATTTAATTTCGGCTTTTTTAATTATTTATAAAACGAAAGAACAAAATGAATCAAAACAATCCGCCTCAGGGACAACAAATAAATATTGAACTCGGGGAAAAAGAAGCAGAAGGTATCTATTCAAACCTTGCAATAATTACTCACTCTCCTGCTGAATTTATTATTGACTTCACTAGAATTGTCCCCGGTGTCCCGAAAGCTAAAGTGCATGCAAGAATAATTACTACTCCCCAGCACGCAAAAATGCTTCTTAATGCATTAAAAGAAAATATTGAAAAATTTGAAGCTCGCTTCGGAAATATTATTATCGATGCTCCGCCTAATCAGCACTTCGGTTTCGTTCCTATTAGTAAAGACGAAAAGGTCAATTGATTTTTTAATTTAATAAGTATTAATATTTTTTGTGATGCAAAAGAATAAAGTTTTTATTGAAACATACGGCTGCCAAATGAACCTTGCCGATACTGAATTGGTTTACGGCATTCTGAAAAATTTCAATTATGAAATCGTTAAAGATGCTAATTCAGCTGATGTCGTCCTCTTAAATACCTGCAGCATTAGAGAAAATGCCGAGCAAAGAATTTATGGAAGACTCGGAAATTTCAAAACAATGAAAAATGATAAGCCGGGATTAATTGTCGGCATCCTCGGCTGCATGGCTGAAAGATTAAGAAAAGAATTAATTGACGAAAAGAAAATCGTTGACATTGTCGTCGGACCCGATGAATACCGCCGCTTACCCGAATTGATTGACGTTGCCTTCCACGGTGGCAACGGTATTGGCGTTAAATTGTCCCGCACAGAAACCTATGATGATATTATTCCCTACAGAGAAGATGGTCTCCAAGCCTGGATTTCTGTTATGCGCGGCTGCGATAAATTCTGTTCCTTTTGCGTCGTGCCTTTTACCCGCGGTAGAGAAAGAAGCCGTGAACTTAATTCTATCTTAAATGAAATTAAACTCCTCTCCGAAAGAGGATTTAGAGAAATTACTCTCCTCGGTCAGAATGTTAACTCCTATTCGGATAACGGAAATGATTTCGCCGATCTCCTCGATGCCTGCGCTGCCGTGGATAATAAAATTAGAATACGTTTTACCACTTCTCACCCTCAGGACTTATCCGATAAGCTCCTTTATACAATTGCAAGACACAAAAATATTTGTAACTATATTCATTTGCCTGTGCAATCTGGCTCAAACAGGATTTTAGAACTGATGAACCGTACATACAATATCGAACATTATCTTGCGTTAATTGAAAAAGCAAGAAAAATTATCCCGGGAGTAAGCTTTTCAACAGATATTATTTCCGGATTTCCGACCGAAACAGATGAAGACCACGAAATGACTCTCAATATCTTGAAGTCAGTTCGATACGACGGCGCCTATATGTTCAAATATTCTCCTCGTGAGGGTACAAAATCATTTAAAATGCAGGACGATGTATCCGAAGCTGTTAAGTCTAAACGCCTTCAGGAAATTATCGATGTTCAGCAAAATATATCATTCGAAAAAAATCAAGAATTAATAGGAAAAGAAGAAATTGTTTTGGTTGAACGCCTGAGTAAAAAATCAGATATGTTTTTCGCCGGCAGAACTGATACCAATAAAGTAGTCATTTTCCCCTTTGACAAAAAAATTAAAGAAGGAAATTATATTAAGGTAATCATAAATCGCGCTTCTTCCGGTACTTTATTCGGCGATTTTATCGGCTTTGTCGAAAACCTTAATGATTCTTTTGCATTAACTGCCTAAATGGAGAAATATAAGTTAATAATATTACTATTTATAATTTTTTTATTTCCTCCGGCTCTTCTGCTCGCTCAGGAAGTAAATATAATTCCTTATCTCAAATCTATCGAAAAAGGCGAAGCCCAATCCGTTTCTTCTAAAATTCCTGAATTAAAAAAAGAATACCCTAACGACCCTTCCATTCTTTTTCTGGATGCTATCTTAACCCAAGACGGAATAAAAGCTGTAGGTAAATTCCTAACAGTGGCGAATAAATATCCCAAAAGCAATTACGCCGACGCTGATTTATTCCGCGTCTATTCTTATTATTTTTCTCTGGGAAAATATAAATCCGCTAAAGATTATTTGTCATTGCTTTCCAAAAACTATCCCGACTCCCCTTACCTGAGTATCGCAAACAAAAACATTCCGGATAAAGACGAAATAATTCTAACTGACCTCTCCCATCCTACTCCCCCGGAAAATTCAGATTCGCAATCTCAAAAAACAGATTTGAAAAGTAACTACTATATTCAAGCTGCCGCTTTTACATTATTAGAGAATGCTCAAAAATTGAAAACTAAACTTGATAACGGCGGCTATAATACTTTGCTAAAAGAAAAAGAAATAGGCGGAACCACATTTCATGTTATTTATGTTGAAGGTTTTTCCAATAAAGAAGATGCCGAAAAAGCATTAAAATCAATCGACTCTAAGTTTGATCTTTCCGGTAAAGTTTTGGTGCAAAACGGCGAATAATTGGATATATTTGGGAGTTAGTTTTTCAATTTTATAACCTAAAAATGACAGTAGAGCAATTTAAAAAAGAATTTGGAATTATCGGCAAAGCCAAAGAGATTAATGATCTCGTTGATATTACTATGCAAGTGGCTCCTACTGATATTTCCGTTTTAATTTATGGGGAGAGCGGTGTAGGAAAAGAAATTTTTGCACGCGCAATCCACGGCTTCAGCAACCGCTCGGGTAAACAATTAGTAAGCGTTAATTGCGGCGCTATCCCGGAAGGCATTTTAGAAAGCGAACTTTTTGGTCATAAAAAAGGATCCTTCACCGGCGCTATTGAAAGCAGAAAAGGATATTTTGAAATAGCTGACGGCGGCACTCTATTCCTGGACGAGATCGCAGAAATGCCCCTGACTACTCAGGTAAAATTGCTCCGCGTTATTGAAAATAAAGAATTCTTAAGAATAGGCGCAGAAACTGTTACAAAAATTGATGTAAGAATTATCGCTGCTACTAATAAAGATCTCCAAAATGAGGTCGATGCTAAAAGATTCCGCGAAGATCTATATTTCCGTCTCAAAGCAGTAACCCTAAATATTCCTCCTTTACGCAAAAGAAAAGCAGATATTGCTGAGCTAACTCATTTCTTTATAGATAATTACGCCTCAGAAAATAAAATCGAAAAACCCAAGATTACCCCTGAAGCAATTAACTTCTTAAGCGAATTTTATTGGCCAGGAAATATCCGAGAACTAAAAAATACTATTGAATCTGCTATTGCACTAAACCGAAACGGTGTTCTGGATTCAAATATCTTTGAGGTATTGACAAAAAGAGAAGTATCCGATAAGTCTAACCAGAATTTACCGGTTTATTTAAAAAAGTCCCCTGAAGAACTTGACCGGGAATTACTCTATCGCGCACTTTTTGAAATCAAAAAAGATATTATGGAACTAAAGGATTTAATTTATAAAAAGTATGAGTTCGATTACAATCAAGATACTTCAACAATAAATGAAATCCTGCCCCTTCAACAAACTGAAAAAGATGCTATTAAAAATGCTTTGGAACATTCTCGCGGTAATAAAAGAAACGCCGCTAAGCTATTACACATAAGCGAAAGAACCCTATATAGAAAAATTAAAGAATATGGATTATAAATATCGAATGTTTCTAGAAAATATGCGAAATATAACGCAAAAACGCACTTTTAGCTCCTTATATAGACTTTTATTTCTCTTGTTTATAACCCTCCCAATAGTTAATTTTGGAGGGTGTTGTGTATACTCTTTTACTGGTGCATCTGTTCCTAAACATCTTAAAACAATAGCAATTCCTATCGCGGAAGATAAGAGCGGTTCCGGAGAACCCGGAATGCGGGAACTTCTGACCACTACTCTTACACAAAAATTTGTTGATGATAATACTCTTCAAGTAGCTAGCAAAACCAATGCAAATGCAATACTTGATTGTACCGTCATCTCCCTTACTGATGCTCCGCAGGTAGTTGCTCCCGGAGAAACTGTGCAGACCAGAAGAATTACAATTTCTGTGCAGGTTATTTATAAGGATCTTGTTGAAAGGAAAACAATTTTCAACAAAACATTTTCTAATAGCGGTGATTATCCTGCTAACGGCAGCACCGTTGATAGAAATAATGCAATTCAAAATGCTATTAACAATATTTCGGAAGATATTCTTTTAGCTGTGGTTTCCGGATGGTAAAAATATATATGTCTAACAATATAAGGTATAACTAAAAAAATGGACGAGATTGTTTTAGTCGGTTATTTTATTTCTTTATCAATTTTATTTGTATTTGGTCTTCACGGATTTATTATGATTTATTATCATAAAAAATACCGCAATGTTAATCATTCCCCTGACAACAATTTTAAAGACGATTCACTGGTTACAATTCAGCTTCCAT
>JAJYOQ010000264.1 GCA_021796135.1 Bacteroidota bacterium | reverse complement strand
GAATCCGGTTCAGGCAAAATATATCGGTGTTACTGTAGATGGTCCATTTAAACCGGATTATTACAGGTATTAATTACTAATAAGATATAAAATTAAAGGCTGAAATATTTTTCAGCCTTTTTTTTTCAATAAATCTTCTAAAGCATCAATTAAAAACTCATATTTAAATTTAAAACCATAACTGAGTAATTTCTCAGGAATTACTCGTTGACTTGCTGAAATTACATCAGCAACTTCTCCCAGCATTAATTTTAAAGCAGAGATCGGCACCGGAAAGAGTGACGGTCGATTTAAAACTTTACCAATTTTATTTGCAAACTCCTTCATTATAACCGGATTCGGAGATACTGCATTCAACGGTCCAATAATATTATTGTTATCCAATGCAAATAAATAGATATTTAAAATATCATCAATATGAATCCACGGAAACCACTGTTTTCCGTTCCCGATCGGCCCACCTACGAACATCTTGAAAGGTAAAAGCATTTGTTTTAATGCGCCCTCATTTGAATTAAGAACAACACCTGTCCTTATGTTCACAAGCCTAACTTCTGAGTTTTCAACTATTTTAGCTTCAATTTCCCATTTCTTACAAACATCCGAAAGAAAATCATTACCCGGAAGTGAGTTTTCAGTAATCGGTTGATTGCCTTTGTCTCCATAAAAACCCACAGCCGAAGAGGATATAAATGCAGCAGGTTTTACGGAAGAGTTAATGATAGATTGAGCTAGAATTCTTGTGCTTATAGTTCTGCTTTCCAAAATAATCTTTTTATATTCATTGCTCCATCTGCGTTCAAATAAGTTTGCACCCGCAAGATGAATCACGGCATTGATTCCGTCGAATTTTACTTTATCGCTTAAGGGGTCTTTATAATTCCAATTAATAAATTCAGCATCAACATTCATAGTCTCTTTTGCTTTTTTTGCATCCCTGGTAAGGATAATAATATTATCTCCACGCGATATTAATAATTTGCATAATCTTGAGCCGATTACTCCAGTCGCTCCTGTTAAAATTATTTTTTTAGTCATTTCTTATTATTCTCTTAATTATTGTTAATTAATTCGTAAGGATAATTTATTATTTTTTTAAGTAAAAACGCGTAAAATCTTGACACTAATAAAAAAAATTATAAAATTGCATTAGATAAAATAATAAAAGGGAAGATATTATCGGGGATAGGGGAAAAACTATTCTATTACAATAATCAATTAAACTTTTTATTAGGCAATTAGCTAAAGAGATTTTTTGGTCTCATTTAATTAATTGCTCATATCGTTAAATAATTTTAAAAATATTCTTGGGGAGTTATTATGAAAAAGTTTTTTTATTTATTTTTCTTTTTGATAAACAACATTTTAATCTTTGCTCAGTTAGCGGATCACATAGTAATTGCAGAGGTATATGGCGGAGGAGGAGGAACCGGAGCAATTTATAAATATGATTATATTGTACTTTATAATCCGACATCAGCTTCCGTAGATTTATCTAACTGGTCCGTTCAATATGCTAGTGCAACAAGTTCTTCCTGGTCAGTAACGCCATTAACCGGAAGCATTGCATCTAAAGAATATTATCTAATTCAGGAGAGAGCAGGCTCCCGCGGAGCTGAGCTTCCTTCTCTTCCGGCTGTTGTAGGTAACATTTCGATGGCATCTTCAGCAGGAAAAGTAGCTTTAGTAAATTCTGTCACTCCGCTGACAACAGCTAATCCCTTTGGTCTTACTAACATTATAGACCTTATAGGATACGGAACAGCAAACGGTTATGAGGGAACGCCGATGCAAGGTCCGACAGATGCAACACAGGGCATCAGGCGAAAAGACAATACCGGAAATAAAACTTATGGCAGCAACGGTTCAGGTTGGGATTCTGACATTAATCTAAATGATTTCTATATCCAAGTTATTGACAGCAGTAACTCGCCTCTACCGGTTGAACTTTCCTCATTTAGCGCTGATATTATCGAAAATAATATGGTGCAGCTCAATTGGCAGACTGAAACAGAAATTAATAACTTTGGTTTTGAAGTACAAAGAGCAGATAATAAGCCGGTAGATTGGAAAGTATTAGGATTTGTTCAAGGGAACGGAACATCAAATTCTAAAAGAAGTTATTATTTCATAGATAAAAATATTTTAGACACTCAAAAATATTTTTATCGGTTAAGACAAATTGATCAAAACGGTTCATTTTCTTTTACAGAAATAAAACAAATTAGTATATCGCTTCCTGTATCAATTGAGCTTTTTCAAAATTTTCCAAATCCATTTAATCCTACTACCATTATAAAATATAATCTTAATACCGATAATTATATTTCACTAAAAATATTCGATATTTTAGGCTGCGAAGTTGCTACCTTAGTTAATGGATTTCAAACTGCAGGTCATCATTATGTCGAATTCAATTCAAACCAAACAAAAAGCAATAAAATAATTTCAAGCGGGATTTATTATTATGTTATCAATGCCTATTCCGGTGACGGGAAAAGAAATTTTAGCGATACTAAAAAATGATTCTATTAAAATAACAGGATTGAAATATTGTGGGAAATAATAAGTTGTTTTATTTTGTCAAAAATGTATTAGACTTCTTTTTGGGAATAACTTTTATTGTGCTTTCCATTCCTTTCATTTTTCTTGTGTCAGTGATATTGGCTGTTATTTTTAAATCGTCACCATTTATCATTCAGGAAAGAGGAATTACTTATGAGAATAAAATATTTAAGATTATTAAGTTTAAGACTATTAAACCTGATAAAAAAAAAGAGATTGCTATCAGTAATAATATTTTTTACAAATTCCGGCTTGAAGAAAATGTTCCTTTATTTTGCAGATGGTTAAGAAAAAGCGGATTAGATGAGCTTCCGCAATTAATTAATGTAATAAAAGGCGAAATGAGTTTAATCGGTCCAAGACCTTTAATGTATAGCGATCTTGACATATTGAAAAGCCAATTTCCTGATCATTATGATAAACGAAATCAGATAAAAGCAAAACCAGGTATTACAGGTCTATGGCAGATTTACGGAAAAAGAGAAGAAGGTGTCAAGGACTTAATGCTTCTTGATCTAAAATATGATAATATGATTTCGATTTCGCTGGATATAAAAATATTTATTTCAACGATACCGCTAATTTTCAAAGGGAAAAATTCAGATGCAATTATATCTTGCAAAGAAGAAAGAAGAGATTATTACTCGATAGCCTAAAATATTTAATTTATTCTGATATTTATTTTAGTTAAAGTCAGAATTGCAAGAAAAATAAGCAATTACGATTGTTAAAGTTTCCACCAGCATTCATCCGAATATTCTCTGCCCTTTATTAAGGCGACAGCTTTAACATTATTTTCACCGGATTTTAAAAGTACCGAATTCCAGATAAATCTATGATCTTTGCTTTGAATTTTTCCTAAAGATGCGCCGTTTAAAATCAGTTCGACTTCATCTGCATTGGAATATACTTTTATATTTATAGAAGATGTATCCCTTTTTGTAAATCTTTTATCTGTAATATGAACCATCGGAGCGGGGTTCCAATTCACTTTGTACCAATAGTACGCATCTTTTTTAGTTGCATGATCCTGAGTAATAATTCCTTTATCATTAATCCCGGGTTGAAATCCTTCTCGTCTTGAATCGGAGGCAAAATCAAAGCCATTCCATAAGGTAGAGAACCATATATATGGTCTAGCTTCTATTTCCTTCCAAACAATTTCATGGAAATTTGTTTGATATTCTTCAGGGTGCCAGGGTCCGTCTGTGCGAGGCTGTTTAGGATTGTCTTCATGCTGATAGATACTTGCACCTGCACCATACTCGCTCAAGCCGATAGCTCTATCCGGGTGTTCATGATGCCATTTGTCAAGATAAGTCCCTAATTCCTTTGAGGTTCCGTTATACCAGCCAAAATATTTATTTAATCCTAAAACATCTGTGACAAATGCTGCTGGAATATCGCTATAGTTTGCAGCTGCAGTAGTATATCTGGTAGAATCTTCTTTTTTTGCTAGTTTATTTAGAGTTTTTACAAGAGAAATCGGATCCGGTCCTTTGACATTTCCAAGTTCATTAAAAATTCCCCAAAATAAAATTGATGGATGATTATAATTTTGTCTTATTAATTCTTTCAGTTGCTGCTCACAGTTAATTGCAAAGTAACTCGATGTATCAATATGATTAACAAGCGGAATCTCCGTCCAGACCACAATTCCATTTTTATCGCAAAGGCGATACATATCCTGACCGTGTTGATAATGAGCAAGCCGGACTATAGTAGCTCCAATATCGAGCATATAATCCATTTCTTCTTTTCTATCGGAATTGGAAATTGCACGCCCCTTATTCCTTTTATCTTCATGCAGGCAAAAACCATGAAGTTTATAAGGTTTTCCGTTAAGAAAAAATCCTTTATCCGGATCTACCTTGAAATACCTCAGACCAAGCGGCTGGGATACTTCGTCGAATAATTTTTTATTTTTATAAATAGAAACAACAACTTTATATAAGTATGGATCATTCCTTCCGTTCCAAAGGTGCGGATTATTTATTGAAAAACTTTGGATACAATTTGAACTTGCATTAGGGCTGATATAAATATTTCTTGAATTGTTAGTAACTATTTTCCCGTCTTTATCATAAATGGAAGACTTTAGAGTTATTTCCTGTTTTTTGTTAGAATCATTCTTCAATTCGGAAAGAAGAGAAATGTCGGCATGATTATCAGAAACATTTTTTTGAGTAATAAAAATGCCGGGAGATGCGTAATCAGTGAGTGAAATATGGAGATCGTTCGTTACAATAAGCTTAACTTTGCGATATATACCGCCGTCCATTGTATAATCTGCATCTAAAGGTGCAAGATGAAATTCATCAGAGTTTTTGAAATCAGTATTATCAACCTTGACCGCTAAAATATTTTTTGAACCAAAGTTTATAAATTTAGTAATATCAAAAATAAAAGCTGCGTATCCTCCTTTATGCTCCCCAACAAACTTACCGTTAAGATAAACGTCGGCAATCATATTAGCTGCGCCGAATCTTATGAATATTTTTTTGAGATTAAGATTTTCAGGGATTATAAAAGATTTTCTATACCAGCCGGAACCTCTGTAATAAGTGCCGCCGTCCTGTCCGTCAAGATTATTCCAAGTATTCGGAAGAGAGACATTTTGCCATCCGGAATCATCGAAGTTAATCTGATAAACATTTCCAGGATTTCCTTTTGAAAATTTCCAATTTTCATTAAGAGGAATTTCGATTCTTTGTTGTGCAAAAGTAAAATAAATATTTAATAATGATATTATTGAAATAAAAAACAAATTTTTCATTCTTTAACCTTTCATAAAAAAGGGAACCCTTTAAATTATGGAATAGTAACCCTATAAAAATTGACATTGCCGGATGATGAAATCTGATATTGATCCATATTAGCCGGGATAATAAAAGACTCGCCTTTTGAATATTTTTGCTTTCCGGAATTCTCGCCTATTGTCCATTCAATATTTAGTTCTCCGTTTGCAATTAAAAAAATTTCCGGCTTATTTATGGTCTTATATAATTTATTAAATTTATCATTGTCCTTAATATTTGAAACTTCAAATTCTTCTGCTTTAGTTAAATAGACAGACTCGCAATTTTCCGTATTGGGATTTATTATCCTATAAGGAGAAAAATCATAGTTAATGATTTCAAGCAGTGTGCTGATATCTTTAAATTTGTTAGTTAGACCGGCTCGTACAACGTTATCAGAGTTAGCCATGCACTCGATAATATTTCCTTTTATATAAGCATGCGGAATACCGGCGTCAGTAAAGATTGCTTCGCCGGATTTTAACTCTATTATGTTGAAAAAGAAAAATGAGAATAACCCAATATCATTTCCGAACAAGTCAAATTGCTTTAGGAATTGCGAACCTTCAAGCGGCAATGTCAA
>JAJYOQ010000263.1 GCA_021796135.1 Bacteroidota bacterium | reverse complement strand
AAATCAACGAACTTATAACTCCCATTTCAAATCGATTATTGCTATTTTTCCGTGTAACCTTTTATTTATTAATCTCTTATAGAATCTTAACATCTCGTATTCCGGACAGTAGTGAATGTAACTATATAATTACACCCTTACACATCTATAGTTATATATTTTTATTTTCATAATCCTCAATTAATTTTCTTGCATAGTCCGGAATTGGAAATGATGTTTGCGTTTCATAATTATAGGATACCAGTTTTGTTACAATTTCCGCTGCTATAATTTTATTTTCTTTTCTGTTAATTAATATCATATGGTCCATATCAAAACTTTTATTACCAATTTTAGAAATGCGGCTAAGTATTTCCAATTCATCGGCAAATACAATCGGCTGTTTATAATCGATTTCTATTCTGGCGACCACTGCTTGAAAATCAAGATTATCCATGGGTTTATTTAAAGCTTCTTTGAAATAGGCAATACGCGCCTCCTCGAGATAAGATAGATAAGTAGCATTATTTACATGCCTCATCGCATCTAGGTCGGAAAACCTTACTTTAATTTTTAAATTGTGTTTGAAATCTTTTACTTCCATTTAATTAAAAACCTCTTCAATAATTTTCATTGCAGTTTTTACCTCATCAAAGCTGACATCAAGGTGAGTAATAGCTCTAATAAAACCGGGTTTTCCGGTAGAAAGCAGCAGACCTTTTTCTTTACAGCGATTCAAAGCATCTTCAATTGAAATATTTTTAGACTGAAAAATTAAAATGTTTGTTTGAACTGACTTTATATCAATTTTTAAATTTTTACAGTTATTAATAACGCCGGCAATCATTTTAGCTTTCTCATGATCCTCTTCAAGTCGACTAATATTATTTTTTAAAGCATATAGACCTGCAGCAGCTAGAATTCCAAGCTGACGGGTGCCTCCGCCCCAAGCTTTACGAACTCTGAATGCTTCTTTTATAAATTCCTTAGAACCGGCAATAATGGAACCGACCGGTGCTCCTAGTCCTTTTGATAGACAGCATGAAATTGTATCAAAATGTGAAGCATATTCTTTAACCGATATTTTTGTTGCCACTGAAGCATTCCAAATCCTAGCACCGTCAAGGTGATAAAATAATTTATATCTCTTAGCTAAATCTTTAACTTTTATGATGTTTTCAATAGGTTGGATTGTACCGCCTGCACGGTTATGCGTATTTTCTATTTCAATTACTTTTGAACGGGGCATATAATAAGCAGATTCCGGACGAATGTATTGTTCAATTTGCTCGGGAGTAATAACTCCGGAAACTCCGTCAATCGGCATTAACTGAATCCCGCTTAACGCAGCCGGAGAGCCGGATTCATATTGAAAAATATGTGCATCCCTCTCACAGATTACTTCATCGCCGGGATTCGTAAGTACATTCAGAGAGATTTGATTTCCCATAACTCCGCTCAAAACAAAAAGTGATGATTCTTTTCCTAAAAGATCTGCGGCATATTCTTGCAATTGATTTACAGTTGGGTCTTCTTGAAAAACATCATCCCCCACTTCGGCGTTATACATCGCTTTACGCATCTCTTCTGAAGGTCTGGTAATAGTGTCACTGCGAAGGTCAATGAATTTTTTATTCATAATAACAACAATCTTTCTTAATATTCAATTAAATTTTTGATAAATGATTTCGTTTTTAATATTGCAAAAATATGTATTATAGTCCGGTCGATCAATTTAACTATGCAGCCATTTATTTTTTATTTTAACCAAAAGAAAAATTCCGAACACCCAAAAAGAAATTGCCATTGATATGTCCGGGATAATTAGTGGATATTTTGTAAAAATAGTTTTGGATGATTCTAAATAGGCGTCTCCGACAATAACATCTTTGACAAATAATTTTGACTCAATATCTGTTTCACCCAATGGGTTAATAATGCAGCTAATCCCTCCGTTTGCAGCCCTAATTACTGTTCTCCTATTTTCAACAGCTCTTAAAACTGAAATTTCTTTATGCTGATAAGGACCGCTCGATTTTCCGTACCAACTGTCATTTGTTACAACAGCGATCAACTTTGCACCGCGCTGTATAAAATCTGTTACAAAATAGGGGAATACAGACTCATAGCAAACAAGTCCGTTAATACTAATGGAGTCATTACTTTGAGAGGTATCGCCGGATTCAGATAAATTGGGGATTTCAAAATTTATTGTATCTCTTCCGACATTCCAGCTTGATATACCTACGCTCCAATTTATTAATTTTCCCAGAAATGGTAGTTGATCGACAAACGGAACTTTTTCACCAAAAGGAACAAGTTTCATTTTCCCATAATGTTGTACTCTTCGGGAGTTGGGCGAGAGCAATAAGATCCCATTATAAGTAGCATAATAGGTGTTCCCAATTTTATTATTTTTTACATCTTCGGGTATTTTTTCACCCGGATAATAATATTTAACATCAGGCATTCCGGTCATCAGATAGATATTATTTTTTCTTAAAAAAGAATAAATTGAATCTAAGCCGGCATTATACGAACCATCCATTAAAAAAACCGGCAAAGCAGTTTCCGGCCAAACGACAAGACGAGCACCTTTTTTAACTGCTTCTTTGGATAAATCAATATAATCTTTAATTAATTTATTAAGATTTCTTGTATTCCATTTATCCCACGGGTCTAAATTGGGCTGAATAAGACCTACACGTATTTTATTTTGTGAAATTTGAAAACTTTTTATCCGGTAAACTCCATATCCAAGAACAATTGCAAAAAGCACCACTGCAATTGATAGATTTATTTTGAATTTTTTATGCGAGTTTTTAAATGAAATAAATGATTTGAATAAAAAAATGTTAATAAATACCACAATAACAGATAATCCCACAGCTCCTACAATATCTGCAATTTGAATAAACGGGTTAAACTCAGCCAGACCATGGCCTAATGTAAGCCATGGGAAACTAATATCAGTAAGCATAAAAAGGTATTCATAACAAGCCCAGAAGAATGGGAACAATAAAAAAGCCATGTTATCCGAGAAAGATTTCCTAGCTAAATAAAAAAGTGTCGATGGGATTAGGAAAAGTATGGGTTCAAAAAAAAGCAGAGTCCCGCCGGCTATCATTAAAAACGGATCAGACTCTTTTTGCCAGCTTCCAACCCAATAAATAGTAATTATGCTAAAAATAAAAAATGTTAAGTATGTAGAACGATTGATTTCTGCTAATGTTTTTTTCTTTTGGATAACGTACAGATATGGAATTAACCCAATGAAAAGAAAAAGAGTTAGAGGAAACGGAAAAGGTGGGAAAGCAATACCCATCAAAATACCGCTTAGAATTAGGAGAATTCTATCTTTCCGTCTTTCACTTTTCTCAACGGGTGTCAGCTTAATCCTATTATGCCAAAATTTAAGAATCAATTTTCTGTTTCTTTGTTTTTAGTAGAAAATAAAAATATGATTTTTCCCACCATAAAAATTTTATTTAACAATTAAGACAGTTGCAAATGAAGCGATACCTTCTTCCCTACCTACAAATCCTAATTTTTCGGTGGTGGTAGCTTTGATCGAGATATTATCATAATCGGTTTGAAGAATAAGTGAAATATTTTTCCTCATTTTTTCAATATAAGGCGATACTTTTGGTTTTTGCATTGCAAGAACAACGTCCAAATTATTAAGACGGAATCCTTTTTCTTTTATAAGCTGATATACATTTTTCAATAATATTGAACTATCGGCATCTTTAAATTTTGGATCCGTATCGGGAAAATGTTTCCCTATATCTCCCAGTGCCAAAGCTCCAAGCAATGCATCAGAAATAGAATGGAGTAAAACGTCTGCGTCTGAATGCCCAAGCAAACCAAGCTCATTGGGAATTTCGACTCCGCCAAGTATTAATTTTCTGTCCTTCGCAAAGGCATGAACATCAAAGCCAATTCCGGTTCTTATATCTTCTATCAAAATTTCACCTCAAAAGTTTTAAACTCATCCTTAAAATCATCCCAAATAATTTTACATTTGTTAACTGAAGCATGCGAAGGTCCAATATTAATTTTTTGAAACAGATCCTCAATCATAGCTGTTTCACCTTCAACAACTGTCAGGACTTCCCCCGAGTACAAATTTTTCACATATCCGGTCAGGTTAAGATTTTTTGCCTGGCGAACAACATAATATCGGAATCCTACTCCCTGCACTAATCCAGCGGCTATTATTTCAGCTCGTTTTTTCATTAGAAAAGATGTTTAACTTATCGATTATCTCAGATGCTAAAAGCCCTGCAAAAATAAATGCGCCTCCGAGCGCAACAAAATTAGATATTTTTTCATTTAAGATGAAAAATGCAAATATTGAAGAAAATATCGGTTCAAATGAAAGAATTATACCTGCCTTTGTTGGAGATACAATTTTTTGATATTTAGTTTGGACAGAACTGGCAAATATTGTTGCAAAGATTGCTGTATATAATATAGCAAAAATCAAAGTAGAGTTTATTGAGAGCTTCACAGTTTGAAATCCTGCTGCCGATACGAATAAAGAAGAAATTATACCAAGAATGCCTGTAAGAGAAATTTGAATCAACACAAGTGGTTTATAATCATGCTTTTTACTTACAATATCAAGGTAAACTAGATACATTGCAAAAAATATTGCACATACCAAAGTAAATAAATCACCAATATTAAACCCTTTTCCTATTTCAGAGAATACTTCTAAAGCATTATTGCCCTTACTTGAAAGAAAAATCAAACCTACAATAACAAAAAAAATCCCGATTAAATTAGCTTTCGCAGGAATTTTTTTTTCAAAAAGGAGCTGAAAAAGTGGAGTAAATAAGACAAAAGTCCCTGTAATAAAAGCTGATTTAGTGGCTGTAGTATATTGAAGACCAATAGTCTGAGAAGCAAATCCCAAAAAATAAATTACACCAAGAATTAATCCGTCTTTAATAGTTTCTCTTGATGAGTGAAGCACAGAAGGAAGGAAAAAAGGAAGCAATAAAAGACCTGATAGCGAAAAACGAACTGCAATAAAAAGCATCGGAGAAATATCATTTAACGCACCTTTTATTATTACAAATGTTGCTCCCCATATTATAGTAATAAATATTAGAAGGCTTTCACCGGTAAATTTCTTAGTCATTTTAGATTAAATCCGGGCAGGTACATTTAATATAAATATTATTCTTTCCATTTAGTATATCCCAAAGATTTCAGCATTTTTTCATCTGAACGCCATTTTTCCTTGACCTTTACGCGAAGTTCAAGGAAAACAGGTCTTTTCAGAAAATCTTCTATTGAAGCACGTGCTAATTCGCCGACCTTTTTTATTGCACTTCCCTGCTTACCTATTAAAATTCCTTTTTGGCTTTCCTTTTCAACTAATATTTCGGCTTGAATTAAATCTTTCCTGCCGTCAACTTCCTTATAATCATATATAACAACTTCACAGCTATATGGAATTTCCTCTTGATATAGTTCAAATATTTTTTCCCTTATAATCTCAGATACAAAAAAACGCTCATTTTCATCAGAGACAATATCGTCAGGGTAAAATTTCGGATTCTCTGGCAGTAATTCTTCTATAGATTCACGAATCTGATCAAGATTAAAATTTTCCAACGCCGAAATTGGTATAATTTTTTCAAATTTGTGAGAAGAATTTATCTTGTTCATTAATAATTTAACATGTTCTTGAGTTGTTAAATCTATTTTATTTAATAAAAGAATTTTTGGCTTTTTAATTTTCATAAAAAGTTTGTATGTAAAATCATTTTGCAGTGTTTTTATTCCATCAGGATCTTCAATTAGGTCCAGAATTAAAATAATAATATCTGCATCCTGAACAGATTGTTCAACTTCCTCCATCATCTTTTCTTGTAATAAATATGCGGGAGCCAGTATTCCGGGTGTATCGAGAAAAATCATCTGATAATTTTCACCCGAAAGAATACCTAATATTCTTTTCCTTGTAGTTTGAAACTACAAGGAA
>JAJYOQ010000262.1 GCA_021796135.1 Bacteroidota bacterium | reverse complement strand
TAGGTTATGTAGAAAAACAAATTAAAGACAGTAAAAAATCTACGCATGTTATTCTCCTTAGATAGTTTAGTTATTTTAAATTTCTTTTAAAATATCAAATATTATACGACAATTGAATTCTTTGCCATTATTTCTCTAACGAATGAGCAAGCACCTAGAACAGCTGCTTTTCCATTCTGTAATTCTGATTTAAGAATTTTTACTTTTCCTTTATAAACATTCAACAAATGTTTTTCAAAATAAAAATTTGTAGGTTCCATTAACAAAGCATCCGAGTCAGCAAGTCCCCCAAAAAGGATAATTGCTTCCGGATTAAAATATGATACTACATTTGCTAAAGCTTTTCCAAATATTTCTCCTGTATAACTAAACGACTTAATAGCAATTGGATCATTTTTGCTCGCTAATTCACTAATCTTTTTTCCGGTAAGTTCATTATAGCTAATATTTCTTAATTCGCTTTTATCATTTGAATTGCATAAAAAACTAAAGACACTTCTTTTAATACCTATCGCAGAAACATAAGTTTCAAGACAACCCTTGCGTCCACAAGTACATTGTCTTCCTTCTGGATCAACGATAGTATGTCCTAATTCCCCAGCTAAACCATTTTCTCCTTGGAGAAGATTACCCTCAATAAAGATACCGCTTCCTAATCCTGTTCCAAGTGTTAGGACAATAAAATTCTTCATATTCCTTGCTATTCCAAATGTATGTTCACCAATTGCAGCAGCATTTGCGTCATTTATCACGGCAATCGGTAAGTCAAAATATATTTTCATTTTCTCTATAAGATTTACATTTCCCCATTTTAAGTTTGCAGGCGATTCAATCATTCCGGTACGATAATTAGCACTTGGAGCTGCTATACCAATAGCGCTTATATTATAATTCTCTTCAAGATTAGAATATTCCTTCTTAATAATATCTGAAAGCCTGTAAAAAAAATCTTCAACACCATTCTGAGGCAGTGTTTTAAAAGAATTTTCAAAAATAATCCGGTTTTCAAGGTCTACTATGCCTAAGACGGTATTAGTACCCCCGATATCTATTCCTACAACAATTTCTTGCTTTTCTGTAATTTTGTGATTCATTAAAATGTATTCAATTCAAATTCATAAAAATTAATTTCAAGTTTAATTAGTTGGTTGCCTAAACAAACCAATAAAAATGTAAAAATTGACTTAAAGAAAAAAGTTACCTTCATATTGTTAAACTGTAATTTTATATCCGTCAAAAATTTCTTCTATCGCCAGCGTAGCGGCGCCCATCAATCGCGGAAGTGTAGTTAATGAAGTAGGCAAAATTTTGATGTTCTTATTTTTGCCGAAGTAAGCGCGCTGCATAACGATAATCATTATCTCAGGGTAAATTAAATCCCAAACTTGAGTTATTTTACCGCCAATAATAATAGCATGTGGGTCTATTGCTTTAATAATATTTGCTATACCAAGTCCAAGATAATAACCGGTTTGCTTAATTATTTGAATAGCTACATCATCATTTTTTTTTGCAAGGTCAATTATATCCTGCGCTATAAAATCAACTGAATGATCTATTCTTACTCCCTTTTTTTCTATATATCTATGCACAATTGCTCTATCTGAAGCATAAGCTTCCCAGCAGCCATTGTTTCCGCATGTACATAATTCCCCGCCTTCGAAAATTACCATGTGGCCAAATTCTCCAGAAGCTTGGAATTCTCCGTTCATCAATTTATTTTCAACAACGATTCCTGAACCAATTCCTTGTCCTATAGATAGAAAAACAAAATTAGATAAATCAATTTGGTGATTGCCAAATGCTAGTTCTGCTAGTGCAGAAGATTTTGCATCATTACCGATCGAAATATTATTAACTTCAGGTAGTCTTTCTTTGAACAATTCTCCCAAATTTAGATTTTCCCAGCCTAGATTTGGTGCAAAATTTACAATTAATTTTTCAGAATCGACAATACCGGCAACACTGACACCTAAGGCTTCTAGCTTTTCAATACCTAATTTTTTACTCAGCTTTAATAATTCATCTACGCATTTATTTACATATTTAACCGGATCTTTGCTTTCCGTTTCAAGTGAAGATGTCCCTTTTACACTTCCATCAATATCAGCAATTGCAAATCTTGTAATTGATGAATCAATATTTATAGCACCAATGTAATATTTATCTAATTTGAGGAAGAGATTCAAAGGATTTCGGCCAACATTTTGATCCTCATTTACTTGTTCAAAAATTAAATCTTCTTTTAATAATTCTGAAATAATACTGGATACAGTACTTTTATTTAATCCAGTTAGACGAGCAATATTAATCCTAGAAATTGGCTGTTTTTCTCTTATAATGTTCAAAATCATTCCACGGTTTATTCCGCGAAGAATTTTTGCATTTCCGGTAATCAAATTAGAATTTCTTGGACTCATTATTTAAAACAGTAAAATTATTAATAATAAATATTAAGTTGGTTGTTCAAACAAACTAATTAAACCTAATAATTTTTTTTTGGAATGTCAAGTTAAATTTTAAAAAATATTTTTAGATTTGTTAATTCTATTTAATTTTGAAGAAAAGGGAAGAATTATTCCACTGTTTGGTAAGAAATTTAGAGAAGTCTAATTAAACCTATTATAGCAAATTCGAATAAAGTATAAAGAAGATAAGAGCTTTTGTTTCAAATTGAACATATTAACTAAAAAAATGGGTGCCAAAGACACCCAAATATTCAGCTTAGAATTTTAAATATAATGAAGATATAATTTTATCTTCCGATTCCATCAAGATATTCTTTTCTTGATAAAAGAGTAGCCTCATCTTCAACATGATTTGGATCCGGGACACAACAATCAACAGGACAAACAGCAGCACATTGAGGTTCGTCATGGAACCCTTTGCACTCAGTGCATTTATCAGGTACAATATAAAAGAAATCACTTGAAAAAAATCCCGATGCTCCGGAAGGAGCAACATCATCGCCGCTATAGTTTTTGCCTGCTAATTCCCAGTTGACCCCGCCTTCGTATATTGCGTTATTTGGGCATTCAGGTTCACATGCACCACAATTGATACATTCTTCTGTTATCTTAATAGCCATACTTTACACCTCTTTCAATTAAAACTTCCTAATTACAGAAAGTTAAAAAATTGAATCTTTTATTTCTAAATAATTATTAATTACATTACAAGTTTAAGAAAAGCCGGATAAAACATCAACGGGAAAAATAATATTTAAATTACCAGCTTCCGCTTGCTCCGCCGCCGCCAAAAGATCCTCCACCCCCACTAAAACCGCCGCCATCTCCAAATCCACCTCCGCTGCCAAAGCCGCCTCCTCCAAAACCACCAAGTCCACCCAAAAAGAATAATCCACCGCCCCTGCCGCCGCGAATAAAGAATGTAATAATGAAAAATATTATCATTATTATAGAAAATATCGCATGAACATTATTATGAGATTTATTCGTTGGTTCTGCCTTATATTCCCCTTTTGTTGCTAAGATAATAGCATCAATTCCATCTTTTATACCAGTAAAATAATCATTTTGCCTAAAATTGGGGATCATTACATTTCGAATTATAGAACTGCACAATGCATCAGGCAGTGCCCCTTCCAAACCATATCCCACTTCAATTCTTGCTTTATGATCATCTTTAACTACTAAAAGTAGTATTCCGTTGTCATTTTTTTTTGTACCTATTTTATTCTGGCTTGCAGTCTCATTTGCAAATTCTTCTATTGAGTTGTCCCCTATTGTCGGAATCATTAGAAACACAATTTGATTGCTTGTTGAGTCATCAAAGGTCTGCAGCTCCGAATTAACATAGCTCAACTGCTCCGGTGTTAACGTGTTAGTAAAGTCATTAGCATAACTTTGTAATGTCGGTAACTTTGACTGCGAGAAGTTAACAGAGATAAAAACCAGGAAAAGGAAAATAATTTTCATGAATTTTAAAACTCTACTTTTGGAGGTGTTTCTGATCCAGCTGTTGCTTTAAAATACTGTTTATCTTTAAAATTAAACATTGTCGCTAAAATAAAAGTTGGGAATCTTTTAATCGACGTATTATATCCCTGAACTGTTTCATTAAATTTACGCCGTTCTACGGCTATTCTGTTTTCAGTACCTTCCAATTGTGCCTGAAGCTCTAAAAAATTTTCATTCGCTTTTAAATCGGGATAATTCTCTACTGTCACCAGCAGTCTGGAGAGAGCTCCGGAAAGCTGTCCTTGAACGGCTTGAAATTTTTGGAAAGCTTGAGGATCGTCAAGCACATCTTTAGTTACTTTTAATTGTCCAACGCTTGCCCGGGCATTCGTAACATCGGTTAGGACTCCCCTTTCGAAATTTGCATAACCCTTAACTGTATTAACTAAATTTGGAATTAGATCAGCTCGGCGCTGATATTGATTTTCTACCTGACTCCAACTTTGGTTAACACTTTCATTTAGAGTTACCAAATTGTTGTATGAGCTTATTGCCCATAGTACAATAATTACAATAAATAAAAATATTGCCCCGACAATCGACAGACTTACAATCAGCCCTTTCTTCATTTAACCTCCTAGTATGGTTGATTATTTAATTTGGAAGCAATAAAATTGCAATAAATGATAGTTAATTTTATTTGCAGATTTAATTTAATCTGAAATTAATTCAATGTCCACTTTATTATAATAATCTTTTTATTAAGGTTTTAATCCAGAAAATTGAAATTGGAGGTAATTTAATGCATTATTCTCAATTTTGCGATTTTTTTCTGCAGCAAATTTTCGTGCATTTTGAATATTACCATTATAAAATCGCAACCATAGTAGATTAAGCTGCACTAACCCATCAAAGATTCTTTCAGCTGCAAAGGAATTTATAGTGACATAACCCCAAAGAATGTTCCAGCCTAAGGATAAGAAGCCGCTTAAATAATTTCCGGTGTATATTTGCCCTGCACCGGGAATAAAATGTGATATTAGATTTGAAAATTCTTCCGAATATAATTCTTTATTAACATTAGAACACAATTCCTGAAGAACTTTGCAAGAATCTATAGTAGAAAAAGCTTTGGATGCTTTTCCCCAATCTCCTGAAAATATATATGACCAACCTCGCCAATAATTTATTGTCGAAATATAAACCGAATTTTTATTATCTTTTTGAAGTTCGTCTAATAGCTGCAAAGCACGATCCGTAGTTCTTCTTAAAATATTTGCTTTAACAATTTCAATTTTAGCATTAAAGATTTCATTTTCAATATTTGTATTTAAAATTGCATTTGTAAAACATATTATGGACTCAGAAAATTTATCTCCCATTTTGTAAGATTCACCCATTAACATATATGCTTTATAAACTAGCTGATTATTAGTATCAAAAAATATCAACCTCTTACATTCTGTGACTGCATCAAAATATTTTCCATTGTTGTATAAATTTTGTGCATAATGAAATTGACTTGTAATTGCATCTTGTGGAAGAATTGCAGGCGATAATAAAATAATTAAATATATTATTTTTTTCAACATGGGTATTTATTTGCAGAAATCAATTTCAGGTGTAAAATATCTTTTCCTGCCAATAAAAACTTTTAGGCTGCTCTCAAAATCATATTGAATTTTGACATTATAAATTTGAGTAGATGCAATAGACCCATAAATATCACCAGCATAGAATCCCGCAGCTAATCCGCCAAAAAGCCAGCCTCTGAAAACATGTCCGGCTTTAAAATCAGAATATGACAGATAACTAAGTGAAGCCGTAGCTAAGAATGCCGTTATACCGTCGGCATATTCATCGACATAAACCTTTCCTAATCCCGGGATTAAAGCAGAAAAAATAGCTGCAATCCAAGTATTTTTATACGGGGGAGAAGTTTTCCATTCATAGAAGTATTTTAATTTCGGTAATTCGGATTTCTTAAAAGCGCTTAAAAATTCATCAATTGGAGGTAATTGTTGATTTGATAATAGATACGAAAAATAATATAATTTTTTAAGCGCT
>JAJYOQ010000261.1 GCA_021796135.1 Bacteroidota bacterium | reverse complement strand
TTCCGGGTTAGGAATTAACCACGGCTCTGAACCATTTGCAATATATCCGTCCGATAGATAAAGTACTGGTACCATATATTTTGTAGCAAGACGTGCTGCTTCCAATGCCATGTTAAAACATTCGGCAGGTGTTGAAGGAGCAATGACTACAACCGGCGCTTCTCCGTTCCTACCGTTTATTGCTTGCTGCAAATCCGACTGCTCAGTTTTTGTGGGAAGCCCAGTACTTGGTCCACCGCGTTGAACATCAATAATAATTATGGGCAGCTCAGTCATTACAGCTAAACCAACGGCTTCGGTTTTTAATGCTAAACCGGGACCGCTTGTTGTAGTGATTGCTAATGCCCCAGTAAATGCGGCGCCTATCGATGCTGTTATTGCTGCAATTTCATCTTCAGCCTGAAAAGTCCTAACTCCAAAATTTTTATGTTTGCTTAGCTCGTGCAAAATATCAGATGCAGGTGTTATAGGATAAGAACCAAGGAACAATGGCAAGCCAGATTTCACGGATGCAGTTACAAATCCTATTGCCAATGCTTCATTACCAGAAATATTTCTGTAAACTCCTTTGGGAAGTTTTGCCGGTTCAACTTGATAACGAGTAGTAAATAATTCGGTGTTCTCTCCAAAATAATATCCAGCCATTAAAGCTTTTTCATTAGCTGATCCAATCAGCGGTGAGTCCTTAAATTTATCTTTTATCCATTTCAATGTGGGTTCAAAAGGGCGACTATATAGCCAGTACATCATGCCGAGAGCAAAAAAGTTTTTGCATCTGCCAATTTCCTTTGCAGAAAGACCGCTATCTTCAAGGGCTTTATTTGTCAGCTTACTCAAAGGAACCTGGATAACATTGTAGCCTTCTAAACTTCCGTCTTCCAAAGGATTAGTTTCATATCCTGCAAGCTTTAGATTTTTTGAATCAAAAGCATTAATATTTATAATTATATAGGCATTATGTTTTAGATCTTTAACGTTTACTTTCAATGCGGCTGGGTTCATAGCTACTAAAACATCCGGCGAATCGCCCGGAGTTTGAATATCCATGCTGCTAAAGTGCAATTGAAATCCGCTTACTCCATAGGTAGTACCGATCGGCGCACGTATTTCGGCGGGATAATCAGGCAGGGTACTTAAGTCGTTCCCTACAAGAGCAGTTGTATTCGTAAATTGCATTCCGGTTAATTGCATTCCATCACCTGAATCTCCTGCAAATCGAACCGTAACGTCCGAAAGTTCAAGGATTTCTTTTTCCATTTTCATAGATATTCCTTATCCTTCATTTTAAGTATAAATTTTAGCTTAAGATTGATCCGCAATCTTGAAGTTGAAAGGTTTATTTACAGAAACCTTTTTGTAATTAGAAAGTTAAACAAATTTTAATATAAAATAGTGTGAGATGTTTTACATAAAGAAAGGAACAAGCTTTAAAGAGCTTGTTCCTTTAATAGAGGAAAATTAAAGAAGGAGGGAAAAATTAATTTACCTGCCAGGTGTTTCCGGCAAATAACACTTTTTCAAGATCGCCCTTTCCTTTTTTATTTGTTACAGAATTTACCTGTGCTTCAACTTCTCCATCGTAAGTAGGTTTGGTAATTTGTCTGAATACTCCAATCGGTGTCGGCATTGTTGGGTCTTCTGTTAAATTAGCCAACAAAGTAGCAAGCACGGGGCTTTCATCAAATTCATCATGAACTATGACATCTTCAATTCTGAATTTACCATTACCAATTTCCACTGCTTTTGGCTTTGCACCATCCATTACAATACCTTTGTTTTTATTAACTCCAAATATCATTGGTTTACCATGTTCAAGTACAAGCACATTATCGTCTTTTGTTTTTTTGTCGGTAAGAATATCAAAAGCGCCATCGTTAAAGATACTGCAATTTTGGAAAATCTCTACGAACGCTGTTCCTTTATGAGCAGCTGCGCGTTTAATCATCTCTTGAAGATGTTTAGTATCTCGATCAAGAGACCTAGCGACAAATGTTGCTCCCGAACCTAGCGCAAGCGAAATAGGATTAAACGGATAATCCACACTTCCGTAAGGAGAAGTCTTTGTGATTTTACCTTTTTCAGAAGTCGGTGAATACTGTCCTTTTGTTAATCCATAAATTCTATTATTAAAAAGGAGAATTTTAAGATCAACATTTCTTCGGCAAGTATGAATAAAATGATTTCCTCCAATGCTAAGCAAATCGCCGTCACCGGCAGCAACCCAAACAGAAAGTTCTGGATGACTGACCTTTACTCCGGTTGCAATTGCAGGGGCTCTTCCGTGAATTCCGTGAAATCCATAAGTGTTCATGTAATATGGGAATCTTGATGAACAACCGATACCGGAAATCCAAACAATATTTTCCTTTTTAATTCCGACTAAGTCCGGAAAAGAGCGCTGAACTTGCGCTAATATTGAATAATCGCCGCATCCCGGACACCATCTGACATCCGGATCGTAGCGAAATCTTTAGCAGTAATTTTTAAATCTTTAACTTCTATTTTATCAGTCATTATTCTTTCCTCCGAGAATTTCTTTAATTTTATCTTCAATGTCAGACACTCTAAACGGTAGACCTCTCATAATATTCAATTGTTTTATCGGGATTAAAAATTCACTACGTAATATCTTAGCAAGTTGCCCAAGATTTATTTCGGGTAGAAGAACATTCTTAAATCCTTTTAGAACATATTCGGTATTTTTTGGTAAAGGGTTCAAATATTTAAGGTGAGCCTGGGATACATTATAGCCGGCTTGTCTTGCCTTGATTACTGCTTCTTTAATTGCTCCGAGAGTTCCACCCCAACCTAATACAAGCAATTCGCCTTCCATATCACCGTCAACAGTTAAATCAGGAATATCATTTACCATATTTTTAACTTTTTGGGCTCTAAGATTTATCATCAAGTCATGGTTATCCGGATCGTAGCTTACAGTGCCAGATATATTTGCTTTCTCAAGTCCGCCGATTCGGTGTTCTAATCCGGGGGTTCCTGGCTTAGCCCATGGGCGTGAAAGATTCTCATCTCTTAAATATGGCGCAAATCCTTCCTTCTCGGTTCTAAACTTAACCGGAATTTCCGGTAGTTCATTTACGTGAGGAATTTTCCAAGGTTCTGATCCATTAGCAAGGTAACCATCAGTTAATAGAATCACAGGAGACATATATTTTATAGCTAATTTTGAAGCTTCCATTGCCATTGTAAAACAATCGCTTGGAGTAGAAGCAGCTAATACAGCTACAGGTGCTTCACCATTTCTCCCGTATATTGCTTGAAGAAGGTCAGCTTGCTCTGTTTTAGTTGGGAGTCCGGTACTCGGTCCACCCCGCTGAACATCAATAATAACAAGAGGAAGTTCGGTCATCAGAGCCAAACCGATAGCTTCGGTTTTTAATGCAAGACCAGGTCCGCTAGTCGTTGTAATCGCAAGATTACCGGCAAAGGAAGCACCGATAGCAGAGGTAATCCCCGCAATTTCATCTTCAGCCTGTACAGTTTTAACGCCGAAGTTTTTATAATTACTTAAATATTGTAAAATTTCAGTGGCTGGTGTTATTGGATATGATCCAAGGAATAAAGGCAATCCGCTTTTCACTGAAGCTGCTAGAAAACCAAGCGCAGTAGCTTCATTACCAGAAATACTTCTGTAAGTCCCTTTTGGAAGTTTTGCCGGTTCAATTGAATACCGTGTATTAAATATTTCTGTATTCTCGCCATAATTATAACCTGCTGTTAAAGCTTTTGTATTTGCATCAACAAACTCAGGTGTTTTGCTAAACTTTCTTTGTATCCAATTTAATGTTTGATCGAGAGGTCTATCAAAAAGCCAATACATAAGTCCAAGAGCAAAAAAGTTTTTGCATCTTGAAACTTCTTTAGGTGAAAGTGAAGAACCTTCCAGTGCTTTAGCAGTTAATGAGGCAATCGGAACCGGAAAAACTTCAAACCCTTCATAGGAATCGTCTTCAAGCGGATTAGTTTCATACTTTGCAAGTTGAAGATTTTTTCTATCGAATGCATCAGTGTTAACGATAATTGTAGCACCGGGTTTTAATTCACTTAAGTTTTTTTTGACAGCAGCAGGATTCATAGCAACAAGCACATCGGGTCTGTCGCCTGGGGTATGAATGTCAGTGCTACTAAAATGAAGTTGGAATCCGCTAACTCCGTAAACAGTTCCTATTGGCGCACGAATTTCTGCAGGATAATCTGGTAAAGTGCTAAGGTCATTCCCCATTAAAGCTGTAGTATCGCTAAATTGACTTCCGGTAAGCTGCATTCCATCTCCAGAGTCACCGGCAAAACGAACAGTAACTTCAGATAAACTTTGAACTTCTTTTTCTTTGGGCATATTTGGTCTCTTAAAAATTGATAATTAAAACTACCAACTTTAAAACCATATACCGTGCCATTTGTAAATGAATTTATATTTAAGATAAAAAGCGTTACAAATATGAGAATTTTGTTTTTCTTCAGATGGACACCTCAATTTTCTTCGAAAATAGATTCCATTTACATAAATTTACATAAAAATGAAGAATACGAGTTTTGGTTTATAGAATCATAAAATTAAAGGTGGTTAGATTTTCTCAACATCGGGAATTGTTTTTTTTGATTAGGGAATTTTAATAGAAAATTAGCTAAATAAATTAGTGACTCCTCTAAAGTAAAGATTGCGATTGAATAATAACTTTCTTGAAGATATAGAATAAATCAGTATAATATTCAAGCCAATCAAAAGTTTTAGATTACGTTTTAGAATAGAATGTCCCTACCCAATCTTTATAAGACCAGCCGGATGTTCCGATTTTTAGATCGCTCATAGAAAATCAAATTTAGATAATTCTTTCAAGGGGCACTTGAAAGAGTCTTATTTTATCATCGTTTCTGACAGCAGCATTATTCATGGCAGTAATATTGTCGGTCAACTGAGAGAGAACATCTTCACTTTGAAGTGCAATCATCCTCACGGCATTGTAGCCGGGAAATGTTCTTGTCCCAAGGTGAGCGTCTGATTGATGTCCTTTCCCTTTTACATTTTCCCACTCGGTGTAGTAATCAATTTTTAATTCATTAAACAGGTTGTCGATTCTATCATCAAGAATATCATGATAAACAATAAAAATAACTTTCATTTTACTCACCTTTATTTTAGTGATTACAAAATCAATTTCGTTTCCTGAGCAGTATTCTCCCAAAAAATGTTTTAATATAAGAAAACGATAGGTCATCAAGAATTGTATAAACAACAGGTACTACAACCAATGTTAGAATTGTTGAAGTTATCAAACCTCCGATTACCGCCTGCCCCATCGGCGCTCGAAATTCTGCACCTTCTCCAAGTCCTAACGCTACCGGCATCATTCCGAAGATCATTGCAAATGTGGTCATTAATATTGGACGAAGTCTAGTAGGCCCAGCTTTTAATAATGCTTCAGTCCGTGAAAGCCCGCGTCCCCGCAATACATTAGTAAAATCAACAAGTAAAATTCCGTTTTTCGTTACCAATCCCATCAGCATTATTATGCCAATCAACGAAATTACTGAAATTGAATTCCCAAAAATCAATAACATTAACACGGCTCCTATTATTGACATAGGCAAGGCAAGCATTATAGAGAAGGGGTGGATAAAGCTTTCAAACTGCGCCGCAAGCACTATGTAAACAAATACAATTGCCAGAGCCAATGAAAGCAAAATATTCCCGAAAGCTTCTTCCTGCTGCTGCCCTTCTCCTATTGTACTGACAGAATAACCAGGTTCAAAGTTCATTTTTTTGGTTTCTTTTTGGATATCATTCAAAACATCACCTAAAAATCTACCAGTAAGATTCGCATCAACGCGAATTTCTTTCTGTCGCGCATAACGGTTTATTTGCGATGGTCCGACACCTTCTACGATACTAGCAACATCGGAAACCGGAACAATAATGGGGTTTCCGTTAGGAAGGTTTTTTGTACTTTTAACTGTCAAATTATATAAATTATTTACATTTAATCGATCA
>JAJYOQ010000260.1 GCA_021796135.1 Bacteroidota bacterium | reverse complement strand
CAGCCTGGATTGCCAACATATATAACAAGTCTCTTCAAAATTATTATTGGAGAACTCGGATATTAGCTTCTGAATTTTTGCTAAAAGCTAAAGCAAAAGAATCTCTACCTTTGCTTAAATCGATAATTAATCAGGAAAATCGTGAAATTGTAAAATCTAGCTTGGTTAGAGTATTGAGTAAATTGGAAGACTAACAAATTATTTTAATTATTAGATGAAATTTATGGAACCATCAAGAAAAAAATTATTTCAAACAGGTTTTGCATTGAGCATAGCTACTATATTTTTTAATATAATTGAAGGCTTCATTTCAGTATACTTCGGATATAGTGATAAAGCTTTAACTCTGTTCGGCTTTGGCTTCGATAGTTTTATTGAGGCTGTGTCTGCTGCTGGTATATTAATAATGATAATACGGTTGATGAATAATGTCGAAAGCAAAAGTAATAGTGCCGAAATATTAGCTCTTAAAATTACTGGTTCAGGTTTTTATCTATTATCGGTTGGATTAATTATTTCTTCCTTTCTAAATATTTATTTAGGAAAGCAGCCGGAATCAACCTTCTCCGGTATTGTCATTTCAATTATTTCGATTTCAGTTATGTACATCTTAATGAAATTAAAAATGTTCACCGGCACTCGCCTTAGTTGTAAACCCATTATATCAGATGCTAACTGTACAAAAGTTTGTATTTACATGTCTTTAGTATTGTTAATATCAAGTCTCATTTATTCTGTTACCGGTTATCATTACATTGATAGTTTAGGGGCTTTAGGAATTGTTTATTTTTCTTATAAAGAAGGGAAAGAAGCTTTTGAAAAAGCTTTAGAAATTTCTACTACAGATTAAATTTCCTATTTTAACTTTTATTGTTGTACTCGCGGGAAGTTGATAATTGCAGCGGTAAGAAAGATAAAGTTGGCAATCCAGGCTGTCAATATTGGACTGAGTGCTCCATTTTTCCCGAATGCTTCACTAATCTGCATAAATACCAAATAAATAAATGTTACTAAGATATTTATCCCAACTTGAAGTGCTAAACCCCCTCTTCTTTTATTTGCTGAAATTGGAAGACCGAATAAAATAACTACCAGACCTGCCATTGAAAATGAAAAACGGGAGTAATATTCAATTTGAGTTGCTGTAGGATCGCTGCCGGATTTAATTTCTGAACCTATTAAATCTTTTAACTGTGTCAGATTCATATCTTCAGGACGTTGCTGTTTTGTTGCCAGATCATGAGGTGTAAAATTCAAATAATTAACTCTTAATGAACTTAAATATTTTGCTTCCTGGTGGTTTTCAGAAAATGTTCTTTGTACTACATTATGAAGATCCCATGAGTGGTTTGCAGAATCATAATTCATTGAAACTGCATCAATTCTAGATGTCATTTGAGTTATATTCGATTTATTAAATTCCTGTATGCTGACCCTGTTTGCTTGATTATGTGAATTATCAAAGAACTGGATTGATACAATCCTAGTTGGTGAATCTTGAAAAAATATATTATCTCCGATATCATTAAATCCGGATCCCAGATACTTCATTTCAATTTGCTGCTTTGTTTTGTTGGCTAAGGGAACTATATATCCGGAAAAGTATATTGAAAACGCACAAATAAATAGGGTTACTGCTAAAAATGGCATCATAAACCGCGTTAAACTTACTCCGCTTGACTTTATAGCTGTTAGCTCACTTGAGTTGGCTGACTTGCCCACAACAAATAATGCTGCAAATAAGATTGAGACAGGAATCATTAACTTAATTATATCCGGGCTAAAAACTATATAATAATATGCAATAATTTCCCATGAAACATTTTGATCAAGAAAACTTCCTAAGTTTTCAAGCATATTTAAGACTACAAATATTAGCGTGAATGAAATTAATCCAAACAAAATAGTTTGTATGAACTGCTTAATTAAGTATTTGTCTATTATTCTCATTTAATTTTCTTCGGTGCTTTCGGGTATTAATTGCCACCTTTTAGGGATGAGTTTCTTAAATGATGCAAAATTAATATTTACAGTCTCTTGAATTGTTTTTGTGGTTAAAATAAATCCGACAATACTTAACAAAATATTTGCTGACCACATTCCCCAGAATGGAGTAATTATATCTCTATCAGCTAATTTTTCACCTCCAATTAGAAAAGCCCAATATATTACAAAGAAAAAAAGACTAATACTTGCTGCGACACCAAACCCGCCCTTATGTACCATTACACCTAAAGGAGCACCTATTAATATAAAAACGATACAAGCAACAGGTAAAGCATATTTCTTATTAACTTCGACCTTGTAAGAGTTAATTTCATCTTGGTAAGATTGCCAATTTCTAAGATTTGCAATAACTACATTTTGCGCAGTCTTAATTTTAGCCAAAGTATTAATATAAGAAATATTTAACGACGAAGTATTAGACTGAGGAATTCTAGGAACGATCTGTGGTTTCCCAACAATTAAATATTGATTGACTTCATTAACTAGAAGTTTTTTTGCGTTATCACGGATTTTATTAAGGCTGTCAATGATTACAAGCATAGCTCCGGTGCTTAATTCACGGTCACCCCTGGAAGATCCGGGAGCATCCTGTTGAAAAGAAAATTGGTCGCCGTTCATTATAATTCTGTGCTTCTTAAATTCCAGCTTGCGATATAAATTAATCTGAGAATTATCTGATTCATGAATTTCTCCATTCCATAAATCCATAATCAATTTTGATTGATCTTTAGAAAAATAAATTTTCCCTTTCTCTGCAGTGACTACATCAACTTTTACAGGATTTGTGTAATCATAAATAACAACATCACTTAACTCGTTAGTGTTTTTTTCAATGCCTCTAGCAAGAATTGCATAGTTAGAAACATCTTGTGAAAAAACACCCGGCTGAAGAGATAAAGTGGGCTTTTGTCTTGAAATCTCTTCCATTAAAACTTTTGCTTGATGGTTAGCATCTGGCAAAACATCATTATTAAATAAAAAAAGCAAATATCCTATTATAATGCTGGCAATAAATGGAGCTGCCATCATTTTATGCAGGCTTATGCCGGAAGCTTTCAAGATTGTAATTTCATTATTCTGAGACATATTTCCGAATGCCATTAATGTAGATACTAAAGTTGCCATTGGAACTACTAAAACTACCATCCACGCAAGGTTAAATGTAATTAATTTAATAATTACCCAAATACCTAAACCTTTGCCTACTAGCTGATCGGCAAATTTCATCATAAACTGGAGTAGGAAGATGAAAATTAATGTTATATTTGAAAAGACAAACGGAGCTATGTGATTTTTTAATATGTATCTTGATAAAATCATACAGTCAATATATAAAAGCTGAAAAAGTTTACCAAATTTAGTGACGATATTTATATATAACTTAATTCATATTTTTGAATTATTTTCTTAAGTTTGAGTTGAAAAACAAAACATTAAAGTTTTAAGGACTTGATTATTTATAGGGATGTTTTTAAAAGGTGCGATTTACAGAAATTCTCTATACTAAGGCTATACACTTTCATTCATTTTAAGGAGCATAATCTTGCAAGATGTAATTGATTTTATCGAAAATAATCAAAAAAACTATATTGAAGAACTTAAGGATTTCTTAAGAATTCCTAGTATAAGTACCTCATTAGAAAATAAAGAAGACATAAATCATTGTGCAGATTTTGTTGCTTCTAAATTAAAAGATGCGGGATTAAGTCACGTAGAAATTTTTAAGACTGAAGGACATCCTATCGTATATGGAGAATGGCTTGGTGCTCCTGGCAAACCAACTGTTTTAATATATGGTCATTATGATGTTCAGCCTATTGACCCTATTGAACTTTGGGATAATCCTCCGTTTGATCCTGTTGTTAAGGATGGTAAAATATTTGCTCGCGGCGCAACTGATGACAAAGGGCAGGTTTTTATGCATATCAAAAGTGTTGAAGCTTTTTTTAAGGCAATCGGCAGTTTACCTCTTAATGTCAAATTCCTTATAGAAGGCGAAGAGGAAATTGGGAGTGAGCATTTGGAATCCTTTATAAATCAAAATTCTCAGCTATTAAAATGTGATTCAGTTTTAATCTCGGATACATCTCTCTATGATGAAGGGGTACCTACATTAACTTATGGTTTACGAGGTCTTTCTTTCATGGAAGTAGAAGTTACTGGACCTAATCGTGACCTTCATTCCGGTACGTTTGGAGGAGCCGTTGGTAATCCTATCAATATTTTAGCTTCGATTATAGCCAAACTTCATGATAAAAACGGGAGAGTTACAATTCCTCATTTTTATGATAATGTCCTTAATCTCACTAAAAAGGAAAAAGAGAATTTTAAAAAACTAAAATTTTCTGAAAAGAAATTTGCATCTGAATTAGGCGTAAACGAATTATGCGGTGAAAAAGGATTTTCTTCACTTGAACGCACTTGGGTTAGACCTACTTTGGATTGTAACGGAATTATCGGAGGTTTTACCGGCAAAGGAGCCAAAACAGTCATTCCTTCTATAGCCTCTGTTAAAATTAGTATGAGACTTGTACCTAATCAAGATCCGGTCAAAATTTCAAAGGATTTTATTAAATATATCAAAAAGATTACTCCAAAAACCGTTAAAGTTAAGATAGATAACCTGCATGGCGCTTATCCTGTGCTTATACCGCTTGAAGATCGTGCTACAATTGCAGCTTCAAAGGCAATGGCTAAAGCTTTCGGCAAAAAGGTTGTTTATATGCGGGAAGGAGGCTCTGTACCAATTGTTACTACTTTTGTTAAAAAATTAAAAGCTCCTACTGTTATGATGGGACTTGGATTAAATTCAGAAAATCTTCATTCTCCGAATGAACATTTTAACCTTAACCATTTCAGACTTGGAATTTTAAGTTCTGCCTATTTTTTTCAAGAATATTCTGATTAATTTTATGATTATTCCTAAAATTGAATTTAACAATTTTATTTGAGTAAGTGTTAACTTAATTATTAATGATTATGAAAAAGATTTTCCGATTATTTTTGTTGCTGATTTTTTCGCTGATTCTATTTTCTTGCGGGCATAAAGGTGGGACAAAAGTTCAGCAAAGTACAAATGGCGATGTAGCTAATTCTCCCGCCACCGATGCATCTATACAAAAATATAACCTAAATGTTAAACAGCAGCAATCCGGGAATCGATTGCCGTATGATACTTTATCATTAGTAGCTTATGTGCTCGCAAACTATCCTAAAGGATCATATTTGGTAAATTTTGATAAAACTTTTACCTTTAATGTACCGAAACTTGCAGTAATTTATTTAGATAATAATACCGGGAAATATGTCTTTGCAGTAATTGCAAAATCAAAACCTGGTGAAAGATTAATTGAGACTAAAAATATTGTGGGTTATGATCAAAGTTTTATAGATTTAGACAGTACTCAGCTTGGTACGGCATTCTTTTATTTGACTTTATTTAAATGTGAAAATAATTCTTTTACAAGAATTTGGGAAGCGCCTATACCTGCCCATGGCGGGTTTAATTACATGCTAATGAAAAAATGGGCATATGACGGCTGCCCGTATGTCTGTGTAGATTTCCATTATGCCCGCGGTATTGGCCACATCGATTATAACTATTTCCTAGTCGATGGTCTTACAAATTACCCCCATCTGTTAATGACATATAAAGGAATAGACTTTCAACGGACTATTGCAAATGTTAATAATGATAAGTATCCGGATTATTATGAGTATCTCTATTATGATCTGCCAAATAGAATTTATGCCGCAGATTCTATTCCGTTTGTCTGGGTTGTAAAAGATAGTCTTTATGTAAATACAAGGAATCACCGACAAACAAGACCTTATTAATCATTACCTTAAATAATTTTTTTAATATTAGCTAATATATGCTGCGGTCATTATAAACTTATTGTAGCAAACCTTTAATTTTATTAAATTAATATTTATTAATTCTTTCCCTAATAATAAAGATTGGAGTTTTTTTGATGCTTGATATTGAATTAAAGCATAATTCGTTATCAAATTATTTT